>CAYNHX010000036.1:0-6844 GCA_964397275.1 uncultured Muribaculaceae bacterium
AAAGAGGCTGCACGTAAATTAAAAAAGTCAATGGATATAATGAAGGAAAGTGAAATATAAGAATGAAAAAAAGAAAATTATTATTAACTAATTTAATATTTGTAAGTAGTATAATTTTAATTAAAACCATTATATTTATACCAGTACACATAACTGGTGGTTTTGGCCCAATTGATAAATTAGTAAACGAAAGAACTTATAAGAATTTATTAGAAGTAATAAATCATAAATTACTTGAAACTGGATGTTTAGATTGTGTATATTACTATGTTAATTTAAGTAAGCATATGTTTGAATGTTTAATAATTGTAATAATAGTATATTTATTATATATAGTATTTGCACAAATAAAAAAGCAATTTAATAGAAAAATAAAATAAGCATAGTATTTTTTCGTTTTAGAATAAGAAGATTAATAGTTCAAAATAATATTTTTTTATTTTATTATGATATAATTTAAAAGTATAGATAAAATATAAAGGAGAGTTATAATATGGATATAAAAGACAAAAAATTTGTAAAAGTAATGTTTGGAACAACATCTGGAGCAAATGGATTTAAATATAAAGAAGGAGTAGTAAATATTGCGAAAAATTGGAATCCAAAAGAAACAGAACCAGAGGAAATGGGAGGTTTTAATTTTTCTGTTGAAGATAAGATTTTAAGATATTTAGTTCGAGGTGATACTATTTGTGATGTTGAGATTCCAGAAGGTGCTGAAATAATAGATTGCCCTAATGAATCATGCCCACATGGAATTTTTAGAGCTAATCAAATTATTATTTCTAATATTAGACCAATGACAGATGAATTAGCAATGTATTTTTATAAAAAAGCAAATTTACCAGAAAAATCTTATTACAAATCTTTTGCTGGCTGTGCTATAAGAGGTTATAAAAATACTACTATGACAATAATAAAGGATAGGGTTAATAAAAATAATATTGATTTAGCAATAAGTGAATTTGAAGATTTTGTCAAACCGAGTCATTATTGGGATAAAAGAGGAAATATAGATTTTATTAATTATATACGTGAATATTTATATGATATAAAAAATAAAGATTAAAAAATGTGGAGAATTAATTTGTTGCCATAATAGTTTATGCTTAAATTGTCACATAGATACTTTGAAAAAAGTTTTATAAAATAAATAGTAAATAATTAAATTTGAAGAAAGGAAAACATAAATGGAATACAATTTAGATAATTTAATGAGTAAAGATGTTAAAACAAAGTATAAAGAACAAAAAAATGTAATTATAATAGCTGAATCTAATCCTAAAATATTATATTCAAAATTCAATTATTTTGTAGAACTGTTATCTAATAAAAACAATATCATGGTGTGGACTGGATTAATAGTACTTGGTAATTTAGCAAAAGTAGATATAGATAATAAGATAGATGAAGTAATCCCACAAATTGTTTCAAAATTAAATGCAGGAAAAATGATTACTGCAGGTAACGCAATGCGATCTTTAATAAATATAGCAAAAACTAAGCCTGAAATAGCGGATTATTTAGCAAAAGAAATATTGAAATCAAAAAATTATAAGTTTGACACAGATGAATGTAGTAATATTCATATTGGTCATATGTTTAAGTGTATTGAATTAATATGGAATTTATTATCTGATAATATAAAAAAACAATATATATTATTAGCAAAAAAAGAAATAAATAACAATAGATCAGCCACCTCAAAGAAAGCCAACTTGTTTTTACGCCTAAATATTTAAATAATATAATAAACACATTATATTAGTAAATATTGATGTATGAAAAACTTATTATGCGAAGCCCTATAGTTTTTATTATGTAATAGATTAAATTTAAAAATCATTATATAATTATTTTATAAAAGGAGAGACTAGAAATGAAAATAATGATTGTATGCAGTTATACTTTTTATGATAAAATATCCAACATCAAAATTGAATTAGAAACAATGGGATGTCAAGTAATTTTACCGAATGGATATAACGAATCTAATTTTGTTGTAAAATTTAATTATGAAGAGAGTTTTGCTGATTGGGTAGCAAATTTAAGAAAAAAAAGCGAAGAAAAAATTGCAAAAGTTGATGCTATATTAGTTTTGAATTATGCGAAAAAGGGAATAGATAATTATATAGGAGGGTCCACTTTTCTCGAAATGTACGATGCTTATCGTATGAATAAAAAAATATTTATAATGAATAATATACCTGAAGGGATATTAAAGAATGAGATTATTGGTTTTAAACCTATATTATTAGAAGGAAATTTATCTGTAATAGAAGAAAACAGTTAATAGGTATGATAAATAAAAAATTTAAACTTTCTTTTATTTTCCAAATAATTATTGTTAATAAACTATAAAATTAATTCTATAGCTTTTTTAATTAAAATAATATATAATTAATTATGGAAGGTGATTATATGAAACTATATATATATTCTAAAAGAAGTGATTTTACTGAGAAACAATTAAGTGCTTTAGAAAGCAAATATAGTGAAATTATTTTTATAACAGAAAATAACTACTTACAGTTATTATCAGATGATTCAGAAAAAGTTGTTGCTTTAAATCCAGATATTATTAATTGGGAATTTAACAATGAAATAATAGATAAGATTAAAAATATTAAGGCAATTTGCTTACAAACAACAGGATATGAGTGGGTTGATTATAAATATTGTAAAAAAAAAGGAATTATAGTAACTAACGTACCACATTATGCTAGTAATGCAGTAGCAGAAAAAGCATTATTTATGGGACTTGCTTTAGCAAAGAAATTTCCTCTTTTTCAAATAGAAGGTAAAATGAATTGGGATAGTAATTTTATTGGAGAAGATATGTTTGGTAAAAAAACGAGTATAATAGGGCTAGGCGACATTGGAACTAACTTAGCAAAGAAACTAGAAAATGTAGTTGGAAAAGAGAATATAAGTTATGTTGGAACAAGTAAAAAGAGCGTTGATTATTCTTATGATACTTTTGAGTCAGTAATATCAAAATCAGAATATATGTTTGTGACTTGTTCAAAAAATAAAGAAAGTATTGCCTTATTTGATGATTTATCAAATATCAACAAAAACATGAAAATAATAATTATTGCAAATGGTTTTGAAGAAATTGCTGAAAGATTAGCGGGTAAATGTGAAAAAGGTAAAATAGGTGGTTTAGCTTTTGAAAGTGATAATATTAATAAAGACTATAAAGGCAATATATTTATAACACCACATAATGCTTATTATACTAATGAATCATTAGTTAAAATGTTTGAAATATGGACAAACACAATTTTATCAGTAAAAAGTGATAATTCAATAAATATAATAAATAATTAGAGAGGAAGCATAATGAATATATGCGATAAAGATGGACCTATTGAAATAAGGGTAGATAGAAGAACAGAACTTCTTGGTACAATACAAATTATAAGTAATTATAAAAAGAAGTATCCGAAATTATTAGAAAAGCATGGTAATAAAAAGTATGTTGAAGAAACAGAAAAAAAGTTTAATGTTTTTAAAAACCATAAAGTAGTAAAGTTATTTGATGAGATAGTTTTTAATAATAATTTTGGATATGATGCCCCAGTATCATTATTTTTACAGTTAAATGATGATTTTACATTTGATGAACTTGATGAATATCCATATATTACGAGATTAAATAGTGATCCCAAAGTAATAGAATTACTAAAACTATTACCAGATTTTGTAAAAGAAATTAATTTTAATCAGTTTTATAAGTCAAATATAAGTAGATATAGTAAATTTATTTCTTGTGTAAAAAATCAAGTAGATGGTAATAATATAATAAATTATATGAAAGAATATTACGGATTGCCAATTGATAAAGAATTTGTAGTTAATTTGATTCCATTTCAAACAAACTGTAATTATGGATCAGAAAGCAAAAACCATCTATATTCAAATATTTCTTGTAATGATAATTCAAGCAAAGAAAGCGAAGTTTACTTAAGTGTTAATAAAGTCAATTATTTACCATATCTTATATTTCATGAATTTAGCCACAGTTTTATAAATCCTATAACAGATAAATATAATTTAATTGATGAGAGTGATGATATATTTAGTGATATATTTGAACAAATGAATGAAAAAGCATATGGAAACGTTAAAACAATAATTAATGAGCATATTATAAGAGCACTTACATTAAGATATAAATTATATATAAATAGAGATATTGAGGTATATAATAAAGGCATTAAATTAGAAGAAGAACTAGGGTTTATTTATATCAAAAATGTACTTGATTCGCTAATCTTTTATGAAAATAGTAGAGAAAAATATAAGAATATTAATGAGTATTATCCAGAAATTATAAAGAATATCGTAAAAGGTAAAATAACAAAAAAATTTTGATTTAAAAGGAGGAAAGAAAAATGACAAAAGTTGTAGAAAAGAAAGTAAGGTGTGCTAAATGTGGCGTAGAAAGTAATCAAATGATAGTATATAGTGTCAGCTTTTTATTTGGTACCAAGGAAGACAATGAAAAACTTATGAATCATCAGCAAACTTGCCCAAATTGTAATTATAAAGCAGCAGATATTTCTATAAAAGAGGAAAATAATCAAAGTGATAGTAAAGTGGCAGGTGTTAGTGAAATTGCAAAAGAAAAGTTATTAAAATGTTATGCATTATATAAAGAGGGCAAATTTATTGAATGTACAACTTTATTAGAAGAGCTTAAAAAACAAATGTTTAGTTATTCTGAAGAAATAGATCCTTTTTGGATAAATTCTGCTGGAGACCTATTTTCTGGTATAACATTTGAAATTTTAAAACATAATAAAATTGAAGATATAACTTTTATAAACATTCTTAATTTTAAAGTGGATGGAAAAGAAAATATAGATAACATAACAGAATATGTGAGTTTACTTGATAAAGATAGTTATTCTTATATTAGCTTGTCAAGTATAGGATCAGCTCCAGTAGAAACAAAAAAATCAATAATTTCTGTTTTTAAGCAAAATATGAGACAATATGCACTATTAGAAACAAAAAAGTAATATAAAATTTATTAGTCTTATTATGCATAAAAATATGCACATAAAAAAACAAATTAATAAAAAAATTATATAAATAATAATATTAAATAATATTATTATTTTTTTAATGGAGCATTACAATTGATTTTAAAAGTATTGTAATAGTATAATAAATCTTATAGTAAGGAGAATAGGGATGCTAAAAAAAATAAAAGAGTGGTTAGAAGTGAAAAATAGCAAAAACAAAATAGGCAGGCCAAAATTGGCAGAAAAGAGTTTAAAGAAATCAGTAAAAATAGAAATAGCATTAGCATTTGTACTATGTGCAACATTAGTATTATCAGGCACAAGTTTATTAACAGGTAAGAGCCCGCTTGAATTAATTGGAATAAACGATAAAAATAGTTTTCTTGGAGATGTTATAGAAAACAATCCTGTTAAGATTTATTTTCCTAGTAAAACCGGTGGTACAGAATTAACTATACCAGCTAATAGATACAATACCGATGAAGAAATAAGACTTAAATATGGTATTAGAAGTTATTCTGATTCAGCAACTCAATGTCCTAAAGTTGCAGATGCAGATACTACAAAAAGCGGTATTCAAGATAAAATATATGAAAAAAGAATGCAAAACTTTGATATTGTTGGAAACAAAGTATACTTTAGTTTTCCAATAAGAGGTACATTAGAAAAAGAACAGCTTACTGAAACTTGTATTGTTTCAAGTGCTACATGTACAAGCTGCCAATTAACAAAAGCAGTACAATCAGAGTTATACAAAAATCAATCAGTAACTGCAGTAATAATTAGAAAAATAAAAGGTGCAAAAGATGTTGTAATAAAGTACGGTGATGCTGGGCATGCACAAACTTTTGAAATTGAAACTGTAAATGGAAAAGACTATATTTGGTCAAATGCCTCAGCAAGAAAACCCATAAGTACAGATAATTCATCAATAATAAATGGAAAAGAATTTCTTTTTCCTTATCACTTTGGATCCGCAAGATTTGCATATAACGACAAAGGTCAATATTCTGTTACTGACAAAATAACTTTTAATAATAAAAGCCCTAATAAATCTATATTAAGAGTACCAAGTAGTACTGTAACTAATTCTTATAGTGATACAGAATTAAATATAACAAATCCAGAATTAGCAATATATGAAGATGAAAATAATACTAACAGATTAATTTCAATAAGATCAGGATATAACGTAAAAATATTTACAAAAAAAGATTTTATAGATAAAGATAAAATATTTACACCAGTAGCTTCATTTAAAATTGAAGAAAAGAAAGATAAAAACGGAAATAATATGTTAGTTCAAGGTACGGATATAGACGATAAATATTATTATCAATTATATGGTTCTTTAAATGGTGATAGTTATATTACGGCATATGATTTTAAAGGTAATAAAGTATATGAAATAGAAATAACTATTGACTATTTAAAGCAAAAAACAATTTTAGGGACTAAGGACCAAACCAAAGTTAGCGATATTGAAGCAGAAGGTTTAAAAGTATATAATGATGGAATATATTATGGTATTGTTTACAAATATGATAATGGGCAATATAATAATATATATTATATAAAAAAAGCAGATATTATTTCGAAGAGTAATATTGCAGAAAAAATGAGAATCGCTACAGCAAAGACAACAACTACAACTACAACGGCTAAAACAGTAGCAGATAATATTGGAAGATTTAGTGTTCAAAAAGTTCTAAATACAAATTGTTATGATATTACAAAACCCTTAAAAATTGGAAACAACTGGAGAGTTCATTTATATTATAAAGAATTGGGAGATACAGTTTCAAATA
>CAYNHX010000037.1:0-4266 GCA_964397275.1 uncultured Muribaculaceae bacterium
ACCCAGCATCTGGATTAGTAAATATAAAATATGAGGAATTTTTAAAAATATGGACTAGTATAGTAATATTATTTGATAATAATAAAAGTATTAAAAAAAACATAAGTAAGAATAATAATTTTTTACTTAATATGCTAAAAACTAAAAAAAAGTATATAGTAAAAATAAGTATATTGTCTTTTATTTCAACAATACTAAATATTATTCTATCATTTTTAATATCTTTTACTTTATGGAAAATACTAAATAATTTAAATATAAAAAATATATTAATATATTTAGTAGTAATCGGTCTTTTAAAAGAAATCATTTCATATTTTAGAAATAAAGTATTATTAATATTTAATAATAAATTTGGTAATCAAATAATTGATTCAACTATAAATCATATATTAAATCTTCCCCATAAATTTTATCAAAAGTATTATTCTGGTGAAATAATATCAAGAATTAAAGATTTGTCATTTATAACAAATATAGTAAGCAAATTCTCATTAACTATATTTATTGATTTACTATTTATATTAGGAATATTTATAACAATAGTATTTTATAATATTTATATTTCAATATTAATACTAATAATAAGTTTTTTATTTATAATTATAGTGAAAATCTACAGTAAATATATAAAAAATATGACATATTCATTACATTTAAAATCTGAAGAGTTTTTTACAAAAATTGTCGATACAATTGAAAATATTAATACAGTTAAAAACCTGTGTATTGAAAAGTACATAATAAATAGTATAAGTAATTTAAGAATTAAAATGTTTGATGAATCATTACTATTAAATAAAAAGTATAATACTCAATATTTATTTAAAAATATAGTAAATCTTTCTTTTTCAATACTTTTTTTAAGTATTTCTGTTTATTTAATTAATAATAATTTGATTGAGCTTAGAAATATTTTAATAATTAATACCTTTTCCACATTGTTTTTTGATTTTTATATAAATATCTTGGACTCAGA
Source organism: uncultured Muribaculaceae bacterium (assembly GCA_964397275.1). Taxonomy (GTDB): domain Bacteria; phylum Bacillota_I; class Bacilli_A; order RF39; family UBA660; genus DAOOPL01. The sequence goes on from CAYNHX010000037.1 coordinate 980, forward strand.
ACAAGATTTACAAGAGGCATACTCAGCATATAAAAGGCTTGTTGAAATATATAGTGAAAAAAAAGAAAATAACATGGGACTAAATATACAATCAGTAGATAAAATCGAATTTAAAAATGTATCCTATTCATATGATGGTATTAATAAAGCAATTAGCAATATTAATTTATCCATAAATAAAGGAGATAAAATACTTGTTACAGGCCCATCTGGAAGTGGTAAAAGCACTTTATTTAAACTATTAAATAAACAGTTAAGTAGCAAAAGAGTATATATAAATAATATTGAAATTAACAAAATTTCTCCAAACAGTATTAGGAAGTTAATTACATATATTGAACAAAGTGAAAAATTATTTACAGATAATGTTAATAATAATTTGTTGTTAGGCAATGATATAGATAAAAATATATTAAAAATAACTGAAATAGATAAATTTAATAATAAAGATTTGCTTTTTGATGCTAATGAATTATCGGGTGGTGAAAAAAGCAAAATTATTATTGGAAGATCGTTAATTATTAAAAATGATGTTATTATTTTTGATGAAACAATGAATCAAATAGATATTAAAACAGAAAGAAAAATAATAAATGGAATATTTAAAAATTATCCAGAAAAAACAATAATTCTTATTTCACATAGAACATTAAACAAAGATATTTTTGATAAAGTAATATACTTTGATAAAGCAAACATTAAGGAGGTAATAAAAAATGAAAAAATTATCAAAAAAAGAGTTAATAGAAGTTAATGGTGGTGCGGTTGCAGCAGGGTGGATAGTAGCAGGTATAGTGGCTGGAGTTAGTTTTTTAGTAGGTTTAATAGATGGTTATGTTAGACCATTTAAGTGTAGATAGGTGATAATCATGAATAAAATAAAGAAGCATGATTTAAGAGTAATTAAAGCTGGTGTAAGTGTTTCTGGTACGCTATTTAATGCGATTGCAAGAGGAGTAACTGTATTTACCGATTTAGGTAGATATTTAGGAAGTGCAATTAGAAGAATTACTACAAAAAATTATTGTGGTATGTAAAAAAAGAGCATATATTTATGCTCTTTTAATAATATTTATTTTTAAAACATATTGAATATTTTATAAAAGAGTGATATACTAACTAATAGTTAAAAAATGAAAGGAGGGATAAAATGACATCAGTACCTGTTAGAAATGGAAATGTTGATATGGCGCTTAAAAAATTTAAACAAAGAGTAGCAAAAAGTGGTCTCCCTTCTGAAATGAAAAAAAGAGTAGCATTTACTAAACCAGGAGAAAGAAGAAGAAATGCAAAAAAAGAAGGAATTAAAAATAGTCGTAAAGCACAAAGAAGAGATTATGATTAAACTAGTATAAACTAGTTTTTTTATTAAATTAATAAAAAGGACTTTTTTTATTTTATAAAAAAGAGTAGAATATATATATAAATAGAATAATATAATAGGAGGTAAAATGTACTTAAGCGTATTTCTAAAGGCTATTAATAGTGTGTGGCCAATGATATTTATTTTTAGTGTTATATTAGTATTGATTCGAATAGCATATTTATTTACTCATAGAGAAAAAATGGTATTATATGAAGAAATGTTAAAATTAGTTTTTATTTTATATATATTACTTTTGTATTATGTAGTTACATTTCAAGATATAAATTATAATACTAGCAACTTAGTACCATTTAAGGAAATATTTAGATATAAACTATTTTCTATAGGATTTTTTAAAAACATACTAGGTAATATTATATTATTTATTCCATTTGGAATGTTTGTAACATATTATATAGAATCTAAAAAATTATTTTTACCTTTAATAATTACTTTTTTTACATCTGTTGCAATAGAATTTTCTCAATATAAAATTGGAAGAACAGCTGATATTGATGATATTATTTTAAATGTTATTGGTGGATTACTTGGATATATAATATATAAATTATTAAGTTCATTTGGTAAAAGAATGCCAAGATCATTTAAATCACCTTTATTATATAATTTTATTACAATAATAATTGTTACAATAGTTATATTATATTTTGCTGGTTTTAAATTTTGGGGTTTGATAAAATGAATTTTTACGAAGTGATGAATAATACAAAATATAGTATCGATATTAAAAAAATTAATAATTTTATAAAATATTCACTAAATTATTTGAATATTAAAAATGTAGTTTTTAATATTGTAATTATAGATAATAAAGAAATGAAAATTATTAATAAAAAATATAGAGATATTGATTTACCAACTGATGTTATTAGTTTTGCTTTTGAAGATGCAAAAGACAATATAAAACTTAAAAAGAGGCTTCTTGGTGAAATATATATATCATATGAAAAAGTTGTTAGTCAATCAAAAGAAAATAATGTAACAGAGTTTCAGGAACTGATTTTTTTAATAATTCATGGTATACTACATTTATTGGGTTATAACCATGATACAAAAGGAAGAGAAAAAGAAATGTTTAAATTACAAGAGGAGGTAATTATTAAATATGAAGTCTGAAAAGAAAAGTTATGTAGAGGAAAACAATTTAAAAAAGTCTGGTTTAAGAAGGTTTTTTAATAGTGTCAAATTCTCATTAAATGGATTACATTATGCGTACTTGCATGAACAAAGTTTAACCATTCATTTAATAGCAACAGCACTTGTTATAACAACCGGTTTTATATTTGATGCAACACCAATGCAATGGATTATTATACTTGTTATGATGGCTATAATAATGGTGGCAGAATTATTTAATACAGCAGTAGAAGCAGTCGTTGATATGGTTACTAAAGAATATAATGAATATGCAAAAATAGCAAAAGATACAGCATCAGCGGCAGTATTTATTTCAGCATTAACAGCATTTGGTATGTGGATTGGTGTTTTTGGACCTAAAATATTTAATTTAATTTTTGGTAGATAGGATGAAAAAAACAAAAGATTTTATTGAAAAAGAACAAAATCTTTTTATTGAAATTGGGATTGCAATTTTAATGATTGCTATTTCTTTTCTATTTAAAATTAGTATATATGAATGGTTTGCAGTTTTGCTTTCAATAACACTAGTGATATCATCAGAGCTAATTAATTCCTCAATAGAAAGAATTGTAGACATATTTATGAAAAACTATAATATTAATGCAAAAATAGCAAAAGATACTGCTGCAGGAGCGGTTTTTGTTTCTGCAATATTATCAATAATAGTTGGGTTTATAATTTTTTTACCAAAGGTATTAGGTTTATTGGAGGTGTTGTTATGAAAACTGGTTTCGTTGCAATTATTGGAAGACCAAATGTT
>CAYNHX010000037.1:4276-6774 GCA_964397275.1 uncultured Muribaculaceae bacterium
AGCAATAACATCTGAAAAAGCTCAAACAACAAGAAATACAATACATGGAATATACAATGATAATGAATCACAAATTGTATTTGTAGATACTCCTGGTATTCATAAACCAATAGATAAATTGGGAAACAGATTAAATGATCAGGCCTATTACAGTTTAGAGGATGTAGATTTAGCATTATTTTTAGTTGATGCAACACAAGATTTAGGTAAAGGTGATATATTTATTGTTGAAAAAATAAAAGAGATAAAAAAACCGATATTTTTAATTATAAATAAAATTGATAAAATTAGTAAAAAAAAGATATTATTAAAGATAGATGAATATAAAAATATATATAATTTTGATGAAATAATACCAGTATCTGCAAAAGAAAGCGATAATACAAATCATCTTGTTGATGTTATAAAAAAATATTTAAAAGAAGGAAATAAGTATTATTCTGATGATGAAATCACAAATAAGTCTTTGGTTTTTAGGGCAGGCGAAATAGTAAGAGAAAAAATATTATTGTTAACAAAAGATGAAGTTCCACACAATACTACTTGTATTGTTGAAAGTTTTGAAAATAAAAAAGAGATACTAAAAATTTCTGCTTTAATTATTGTTGAAAGAGACTCATTAAAAAAGATTATTATCGGTAAAAATGGTAATATGATAAAAGAGATAGGTACTTTAGCAAGAAAAGAACTTGAAGAGATGTTTAATAAAAAAGTGTATTTAGAGTTGTTTGTTAAAACTATTGAAAAGTGGAGAGAAAAAGAAAATAAATTGAAAGATTACGGTTATTATGAAATAGATTAGGGGGAATTACTATGATTGAAAAGCTTGAAGGTATTGTAGTAAAAAGTGTTGATTATGGTGAATCTAGCAAAATATTAAATATATTTACTAAAGATTACGGATTAATTGGGGTAATGTCAAAAGGGTGTAAGAAAATTAAATGTCAACATAGAGTAGCATCAGAATTATTTACATATGGAGATATAAATTTATATTATAAAAAAGATAAATTATCAGTATTGATAAGTACCGATATTAAAAATCAATTAAAAAACATTAGAAAAGATTTGGTAAAACTTTCATACTTAAATTATATAACCGAACTTACTTTGCAGGTGCTTAAACAATATAGTAAATACAGTAACATATATAATTTATATATAAGTAGTATATTAAAAATTGAAGAAGGCTTTGATTCTAAAATTATAACAAATATACTAGAAATTAAGTATTTAGAGTATTTAGGAATTGAATTAAATTTAAGTGAATGTGTTTTATGTGGAAGTAAAGATGTTATTACTTTATCAGTTAAAAATGGTGGGTTCGTATGTCCAAAGTGTATAGATGGTGAATACATAGTAAGTAAAAAAACAATAAAAATTATACAAATGTTTAAATATTTGGATATTTCTAAAATTAGTAAATTAGATATTAGTGATGAAGTAAAAAATGAAATAGATTTATTTATTAATAATTATTATAGTGAATATACTGGTTTATATTTGAAATCAAAAGATTTTTTAAAGAAAATAAGTTGATTTTTAAATATAAAAATAGTAGAATTAACTTATTATGGAGGACATATGAAAGATATAGATATGGAAAAAATAGTAAATTTATGCAAACATTATGGTTTTATATTTCAAGGTAGCGAAATATATGGTGGACTTGCAAATACGTGGGATTATGGTCCTCTTGGTATTAATTTAAAGAATAATATTATTTTTGCATGGAGAAAAAGATTTATTGAAGAAAAAAAGAACGCTTTTGAACTTGATTCTGCATTATTAATGCATCCAATGGTATGGAAAGCATCTGGTCATATTGATTCTTTTAGTGACCCTCTTATTGATTGTAAAAAGTGTCAAACAAGATATAGATTAGATAATTTAATTCAAGAACATGATTCAAATATAAATGTTGATAAAATGAGTATTGATGAAATGAAAGATTTTATTTTTGAAAACAAAATTAAATGTCCTAAGTGTGGAGAATATGATTACACAAATGTTAGAAATTTTAATTTAATGTTTGAAACGTATAGAGGTGTTACAAATGATAGTAAAAACACAATATATTTAAGACCGGAAAATGCACAAGGTGAATATGTAAATTTTATAAATGTACAAAGAAGCATGAGACAAAAATTACCATTTAGTATTGGACAAATTGGTAAAGCATTTAGAAATGAGATAACACCAGGTAATTATATATTTAGAACAATTGAATTTGAACAAATGGAATATCAAACCTTTTGTAAAGAAGGTGAAGATACAAATTTATACAATTATTATAAAAATTTTGGTAAAAAATTTTATATAGATTTGGGTTTACAAGAAGAGCATTTAAGATTTCATGATCATGATAAACTAGCGTTTTACGCAAAAGAAGCTTGTGATATCGAATATTTATTTCCATTTGGTTGGGGAGAAATAAATGGAACTCACAATAGAACAGATTATGATTTAAAAAGACATATAGAATATAGTGGAAAAAG
>CAYNHX010000038.1:0-6744 GCA_964397275.1 uncultured Muribaculaceae bacterium
CAATTCTTGGAGTTCCCCTACTTCTTTTTGCAATTTCACTTGCTGCTTTATCTTCTATTTTAAATCCAAATATATTACTTGTTCTATTAATAATACCTTTTAATTCATCATTTGTATAAAAATTTAATTTAAATACCATACCAAATCTATTTCTAAGAGGACTTGTTAAATCCCCTGCTCTTGTTGTTGCTCCAATAAGAGTAAAATGTGGTAATGATATCTAAATAGAAATCTTCCATTGCAGAATATAAAATTTCTTCTATAAACTTTGGTATTCTGTGTATTTCATCAATAAATAATACATCATTTTCTTCTAAACAAGACAATATTGCTGCTAAATCTCCTGCTTTTTCAATTGAGGGTCCACTAATTGATTTAATATTACTATTCATTTCATTTGCAATAATATATGCTAAAGTTGTTTTACCAAGCCCAGATGAACCATATAAAAGAATATGATCTAAAGTATCTTTTCTTTGCATTGCTGCTTTTATAAATATACTTAAATTTTCTTTAAGTTCAATTTGACCAATATACTCTTTTAATATCTTTGGTCTAATTGATACATCAAATAATTTATCGCTATTTTCTTTTGTCATAAATATCTCCTATTTTAAAAGTAATTTTAATGCCTGTTTCACTTGATCTTCAAGAGGTAATTTACTATCTATTTTGCTAATAATATTATTTACATCATTAATTTTGTAACCAAGTGATTTTAAAGTACTTTTAAGCTCAATATATTCACTATTATTATTAGATAATTTACTCAAATTTCCTTTTAAATCTAATATTATTTGTCTAGCAAGTTTATCTCCTATCTTTGGAAACTTTTTAATGAAATTGATATCTTCATTTTGTATTGCATTTTCAATATCACTAAAAGAAGCAGAAGCTAAAATAGGAAGTGTCATTTTAGGACCTAATCCTTTAACTTCTATTAATTTTATAAATAAACTCTTTTCATCTTTAGTTTCAAAACCAAATAATACATGTTCATCTTCTTTAACATGAAAATATAAATATACTTTAACTTGCTCATTAATTTTATATTTATATGGATTACACACATAGATATTGTAACCAATACCATTATTATCTATTACAATTGAATTAAAATTAATATCTGCAACATTACCAATTATATATGAATACATAGTTGCCTCCTTTAAAAATTATAACATTTTTATATAAAATAAAAAAGAGCAAAAGCTCTATTTAGTTACTGATTTGCAAGATCCTTCTCCAGGCTTATCACCTTTTACATATTCTTCACCAACTAGTTCACAAGAAGTTTTAGTCATAGCATCTTTTAAATATCCACCAAAAACATTAATTAGTGTTACTGCAACACCTGTAATTAATGCTATTATTAGAACATATTCAACTAATGCCTGACCCTTGTTATTTATTCTCATAAATACAACTCCTTTTTATACTAGATTATATCTTACTAGATATAGTTTATCTTTTTTTAAATAAATTGTCAATAATAATAATATATGCTACACTAATAATGGTGAATAAAATGATAGAATTTAAAAAGAAAATTGTTATATATATTGCAGATGCTTTTTTTAAAAGACTATCTGGTTTTATGTTTAAAAAAAATATAACTTATGGACTATTTTTTAAAAAATGTAATACTTTACACACCTTTTTTATGAAATTTAATATAGATGTTATTGCAATTGATAAAGAAAATAATATTATCAAAATATTTTATAACATAGCTCCTTTTAAAATAGTTAAAGGACCAAAAGGAACTGTTTCTATGTATGAATTTCCTACAGGATATATAAAATAATTACTTTTCAAATGCTTTTACATAATACTTAATATTGCCATCTAATGTACATGTTGCTAGAGTTAACTCTCTAGTATTTTCTTTTGTTACTTTAAAATAACTTGCATCATTAGCATTTGCTTCACCTTTACTAGATACAACATAAGTTACTGATATACCATTTAAATCAGTAATTTTTATTAAATCACCTTTTTTAAGCTTTCTAATTCCATAAAAGTATTCTTTTTTCATAAAATTGTGACCACCAATTACTACATTACCAATTGTATTAATATTTGGTCCACCAATTTTAACTACAGATGTATTAAAAGACTTACTATTATTTTCTTTTAATATTGACTGATTAAAATTAATTCTTTTAATATGTATTTTACCAAGTACTGTGTATTTAATTGTGTTTACATAAACTTTTTTTTCTACTACTTCCTCTTTTTTGTCTTTACTTTCTTTATTATCTTCTATAATTTTATCTATTTTATCAATAATTTTATTATTTACTTCATTTCTTTTTCTTTCTCTAAAATTATCATATATAAACGAAAAAATAAAAAAATATAAAGTAATAATTAATATTATAACAATTATGCTTATTATTTTTTTCTTCATATTACACCGCTATGAACCCTTTTAATAAATTATATCCAAAAAAATATATAATCGTACTTAAAAATATTAATAATCCTATTGAAATTATTACAAACTTTTCAATAAAGTCTAGTTTCTTTTTTTGTAATTTATTATAATCTTCTTCATCAATAATTTCATAATTATTCATAATCATTACCTATCCTTATCATATATTAATTTACCACTATAGTTATATAATTTATTATCTATTTCATAATAATTTTCATGTGATTTATAATTAATATCAAAACTGCTTATCTTAATAAGTTTTTCTTTTTTAAATGAATATAAATATGCGTTATCATTTTCAAGCTTAATCACATCATACTTTTTATCAAACTTTATTCTTGAATATTCTTTATCTAATATCTTGTTACCAGACATATCTGTAATAATATACTTATTATCTTTTTTTAATCCAAAAATATTCTTTTTTGTATTTAGAAATGCATATTTTAATGCCCTGTCATTAAACCCTACTATCTCATCATATTCAAATTTAATAGCAAGTTTCCCATATTTATTTATTACACCATATTTATTATTGCTTTTTACAATTGCGTAGCCTGTTAATGAAAAAGCAGTAACATCATCATAGTATTGATCAGATAATATATTTCCATTTTTATCAATAAAATTATATTTATTATCACTATTTGCTATAATTGCAAAACCATTTACAAATCCAGATCTAACTGAAGGAACATATACATTAAATATGTTCTCAAAGTTTTTAATTCCACTATACATCACTTTGCTTTTTTTATAATCATATGTTTTATACAAAAATATATCTTCTCCATAAAAAGTATCTTCTTCTAACAATTTAGAACTAACAGGCCTTAATGTATTTGCATATAAAAACTCTACTTTTTGATTTTTATTAATAACTTTTATAACTCCAGATGTAATATTTGGAATAGTTATATTTATATATTCATCTGTATTTACTAACTGTTTATCATCATAAATATATATATATTTTTTGTTGTTATTGTTGTTCTTATTTATTTCTAAAAACAAATTATTACCTTTTGATTCAATTGAATTTAAAGTACTATTATATACTACTTTACCTGTTATTAAATTAATTATACTTGATGTTTCATTTACTGTTACAACACCATATATTTGATTATTATTATCAGATTTAGATACTCTTACATATATTTTTTTATTATCCTCATCATTTAATTTATAAATAAAAATTTCTTTGCCATTTAAATTAATAATACCTACAGTATTACCTTTAACATATGAAAAACAATAATCATATGCAGAAATTAAATCATAATTAAACTTAACTACTGTATCTAAATTACTACTAAATACTCCATATTTTAATCCTTTTTTAGTAATTTTAGATGCTATTATATAATTATTATTTCTATATAACGAAAAATATTCTCCAACAAAAAACTTTTCATTACCAACTCTATCAATTACAAGTGGTAAATTATTTGAGTTTTTTACTATTGCATAATTTTTTACATAATCTTCTCCATATATATATTTTGGATTTACAATTCTTGCTCCATATGCATCTATATACCCAATACGACTATTTTCAACAATTTTTATTGGTTTATCATTTGTAGCATAAATTATAATACTATCAAGTACATCACCTACTTTTGAAATAAAAAACTGAGAAAAAAGTAATATACATATAATTATTACAGAAAACGCTTTTGTTAATAAAACTTTTGTTCTTTTATTTTTAATATATAAATCCCTAATCCCTGGTTTATAATCAACTATTTTCTCGGCCTTTGGTATAATATCAGCTTTTTCTTTTTCTTTTACATTGCTTAATATGGTTTCAAATTCTTCGGCCTTTTTAGAAGGTGTATCATCAATAATATCAAGAGTATCAATAATAGTTTTACTTAATTTTTCATCACTATCATCAATAATGTCATCTTTATCTTCCATAATAACCTCCTATCATAATATATAATATAATAAATAACGGTAAAAAGCAAATTAAAAAGAGTAATATTTACTCTTTATACTCAAATTCATAATCAAGTATTCTTACTGTATCATTATCTTTAACACCAAGCCTTTTTAGTTCATCATCAATACCCAATCTTCTTAATTTATTAGTAAACCTAGTAATTGATTCATCATTATTAAATTTTGTTATTTTATATATTTTTTCTATTTCTTTTCCTTTTATTAAATATGTAAAATCATTAATTTTTTCAATAATAAATGGTTTTTCCTTTTCGAATTTATATAAAATATGACTCTCAAATTTTTCTTCATCAAATAATTGGCTTTTTTCTAAAGAATCAACTAAATCTGCAAGTGCTTCTAATAATTTATCTATATTATAGTTATTAATTGCTGATATTTCATATACAGGTAGTTTTACTTTTGATTTAAATTCTAAAAGTTTTTCTTTAGCACCTTCTATATCAATTTTGTTTGCAATAATTATTTGCTTTTTATTTGCCAATTTTTCACTGAAACTTTTAAGTTCATTATTTATTATTAAGTAATCATTATATGGGTCTCTTCCTTCTGTTGCACTTATATCAATAATATGTGCAATTACTTTTGTTCTTTCTATGTGTTTTAAAAATTTATCTCCTAGTCCGTCACCTTTTGATGCTCCTTCAATTAATCCTGGAAGATCAGCCACAACAAATACTCTATTACTTTTTGTTCTAACAACACCTAAGTTTGGTGATAAAGTTGTAAAATGATATTCTGCAATTTTTGGTTTTGATGCTGATATTTTAGACAGCAATGTTGATTTACCTACACTTGGCATACCAACAAATCCAACATCAGCAAGTAATCTTAGCTCTACAAAAAGTTGCTTTTCTTCACCGGGTTCTCCTTTTTCTGATATTGTTGGTGCAGTGTTTCTATTATTTGCAAATGCAGCATTTCCTCTACCACCCTTACCACCTTTTGCAACAACTACTTCATCAGTTTCATTTACTAAATCTCCAATAATTAAACCTGTATCAATATCTTTTATAGTTGTTCCTTGTGGTACTTTTATAATAGTATCCTCTCCATTTTTACCTGTTTTATTAGATCCAGAACCATTTACACCTTTTACTGCTTTTATTTCTTTTTTAAATCTTAAATCAATTAATGTTTTTAAGCCTAAGTCTACCTTAAATATAATATCTCCACCATTGCCACCAGTACCACCAGAAGGTCCGCCATCTGGTACATATTTTTCTCTTCTAAAGGCAGTACAACCATCGCCACCACTACCAGCTTTTACAATAATTTTAACTTCATCAATAAACATTAATACCACCTCCTATAAATTATAACATAAAAAAAAGATAAACTTTTATTTTTCAGCATATACTGATGCTTGTTTTTTATCTTTTCCAACTTTTTCAAATTTTACATATCCTGTTATCTCAGTATATAATGTATGATCTTTTCCAATTCCTACATTATTACCTGGGAATATTCTAGTACCTCTTTGTCTATATATAATTGAACCAGCAGTAATTAATTCTCCATCTGCTGCTTTTGCTCCCAATCTTTTTGACTCAGAATCACGTCCATTTTGTGTAGAACTTTGTCCTTTTTTATGAGCAAAAAGTTGAATATTTAATTTTAACATTTTTTCCTCCTATATAAATTTTACATATTTACTATAGTCTTCTGATAATTCTTTTAGCATATCTATTAAGTTATATAATATTTTATTAATTAACTCATCTTTTTTTAATATATTAATAGTTACTACTGTATTTTTATTTTCATATTCAATTACACTATCATCTATTTTTAATATTAAATTAATAGTCAAAATTACCATAGAACTTACTGAAGAGCACACTATATCTTTACCATAATCATCATACATTGCATGACCATTTATTTTTATTGATTTTATATAATCTTTATCTTCAATTACTTTTATTTTTATCATATTATCACCAATTAAGCACTTATTTTTTTAATAATAACTTTTGTATATGGTTGTCTATGGCCTTGCTTTTTATGAGAACTTTTTTTTGGCCAATACTTAAATATTATTATTTTTCTTTGTTTACCATGTTTTATTATTTCAGATTCAACCTTTGCATTTGGTAGATATGGTCTTCCATAACTACCATTTACCATTAATACTTTATCAAATATATACTTACTTCCAGGTTCTTGTTCTATCTTTTCAATATATAATTCAGTACCTTCTTCAACATAGTATTGTTTTCCACCAGTTTCAATTACTGCTTTCATTTTATTCCTCCTTTTTTACTTAGACTCACCCTTAAGGTACATAAATGTTTAAAACCTTTTTAGTGTGGTTGAAGACAAGAAGT
>CAYNHX010000039.1:0-6612 GCA_964397275.1 uncultured Muribaculaceae bacterium
TAATGAAATTAGCCATGACCATTTCAAACAAAGGGCTAACTGGATTAGAATTTGCAACAGGAATACCAGGAACAGTAGGTGGTGCTGTATTTATGAATGCAGGAGCATATAAATCTGATATGGGATATATTGTCAGTGAAATTGATGTACTTACACCTAATTATGAAGTAAAAAAAATGTATAATAAAGAATTAGAATTTAAATACAGATCATCATATATGCAAAAAAATCCAGATAATATATGTTTAGGAGCAAAAATTATATTAAAAAAAGGTATTAAAAAAGAAATAAAAGAATTAGTAGAAACAAGAAAGCAAAAGAGATTATTAACACAACCTCTTGAATATCCATCAGCAGGGAGCGTCTTTAGAAATCCAGAAGATAATTTTGCGGGTCAATTAATTGAAGATGCAGGATTAAAAGGATATTCAATAGGAGGTGCACAAGTTAGTAAAAAACACGCTAATTTTATTATTAATAAAAAAGATGCAACATCTCAAGATATAAGTGATTTAATAAAATATGTTAAAGAAAAAGTTAAAGAAAAATATAATATTAATTTAAAAGTAGAACAAGAATTTGTAAATTGGGAGTAAATTTATGAAGCATAAGAAAAGAGTTCATAAAAGAAGAAAATTAAAACTAAAAAGAGTATTTTTTCTTATTGTTTTGGTTTTTGCACTATATTATTTAATATATGGTATGACACTTATAAAGGTTAATAATATAATAGTAAGTGGTAATAATATACTTACTGATCAAGAAATAATTGAATCATCAAAGTTAAAAAAACGACCTAGTTTTTTACTAACTAGTAGTAGTTCAATTAAAAAGAAATTATTAAAAAATGATTATATAAAAAAAGCAAAAGTAAATAAAGGATTATTTAGTATAAAAATTATTGTTATAGAAAGAAGAGTGCTTTTTATATATAATAATGAAAAAGTAACAATTGATAAAGTAATAAAAGATGAAAAAAAAATATATGCTCCAGCTTTAGTAACAGTAATACCAACAAAAAAATATAATATTTTTATAAAAAAAATGAACACAATAAATAATGATACCTTATTAAAGATATCAGAAATATACTATGATCCAAATAATGTTGATGATAGTAGGTTTTTAATATATTTAAATGATGGTAACAGAGTATATCTTACTTTAGAAAAATTTAAAAAAATAAATAACTATAATGAAATATTAAAGACTCTTGGTAAAAATAACGGAACTTTATATTTAGATTATGGTAATTATTTTGAAAGTAGGTAAAAACACTACAAAAAAGTAGTGATTTGTGGTAATATATTAATATAATAAAGGAGAGAGATTATGGATATTGGAAATGACTTATATTTTACTACGTTATACATAATTACTGTTTTTATTATTATATTAATACTAAGTATATTACAGCAAATAAGAAAAAAAAGATTAGAAAAGAAAATAAATGAATTTGAAAAAGAAAAAAACTTATTAATCAATGCTCCAATACTAAATGAATTATCAAAAGTAGAAGCACTTGTAAAAAATAACCCGCTTGAAAAATCATATAATATATGGGAAAAAAAGTTTGAATATACAAGAGATAATGAAATACCAAAAATAAACGACTTAATTATTGAAGTTGACTATTTAATGGAAAATAAAAAATATAAAAAAGTCATATTTAAATTAATAGAAATAGAAATAAAAATATATGAAATAAGAACAAAAATAAATACTATTTTCGAACAAATAAAAAACATTACATATAGTGAAGAAAAAAACAGAACAACAGTAACAAAACTAAAAGCAAAATATAGAGAACTAAAAGCAATATTTGAAAAAACAAAACCGGATTATAATGAATTTCAAGATACTATTGAGCTTAGATTAGAAGCAATAGAAAAAAGGTTTCAAGAATTTGAAGATATAATGGAAAAAAATGATTATGAAGAGGTTATCTATATTGTAAAAGGGTTAACTGAAATGATTAATCATATGAAGATAGTTATCGAAGAAATACCAGAAATAATACTTATGGGTAGAGACTTAATACCAAAAAGATCAGAGGATGTTTCAACAGAATATATTAAGATGGTAAGAGAAGGATATCAGCTTGACTATTTAAATATTGAGTATAATATTGGAGAAGCAGAAAAAAAGGTTAATAATATATTTGATAGAGTAAAGGTACTTAATCTAGAAGATGTAACATTTGAATTAAAAACAATTTTAGAATATTTTGATTGTATGTTTGATGATTTTGAAAAAGAAAGATTAGCTAAGAAAGAATTTGAAGAAAAAATAGAAATGTATAGAAAGAAAAATAAGCATATTCAAAAAGGATTAGATGCCTTATTTGTACAAATACCAGAATTTAAAAAAATCTATAATTTTTCAGATGAAAATACGGATACACTAAAATTAATAAGTAACGAACTTAGTCTTTTAAATAATGATTATAAGCAGTTAATTGAATTTGAAGCAAAGAGAACATTTCCATATTCAAGATTGTATAAAGATTTAGAAATGATAATATTAAAATTAGCAAAAATGCAAGAAAAGTTTAATTTGTTAGTTAATCATATTGGAAGTATGAAAGATGATGAAGAAAGAGCAAGAACACAGTTATATAATATTAATAGTGTACTAAAACATTCAAAATATAAAATAAGAAAAAATCGTCTTCCAGTAATTATTGAAAAATATAATATAGAATTAAATGAAGCAGTGCTTGCAATAAAAGAAATACAAAAAGAGTTACTTAAAAAACCAATGGATATTGACACATTAAATATTAGAGTGGATACTGCAAGAGATTTAGTATTTAAACACTCTAACACTACTAATGAAATTATAAGATCAGCATTGCTAGCGGAACATGCAATAGTGTATGGTAATAGATATAGAAGTAATAAAGCAAGTATTAGTGAAGCACTGAAAAATGCAGAAATGTTATTTAATTCAGGAGAATATAAAAAATCACTTGAAACAAGTATAGAAGCAATTGATATAGTAGAACCTGGTATATATAAAAAAATACTTGATTTATGCAAAGAATAATTTATAAAATCTAGATTAATCTAGATTTTTTTTATCTATACATGTTATAATTAATTTATAGGTATTAATAGGTGTCATATGCAAGATAAATTAAAAATATTTTTAGATAGAGTTTCTTTAAAAGAAGATATGCATTCCTATTTTAAAGATGCTAAACTGATAAAATTAAAGTTAGATTCAAATAGAAAAAACGGAGTTTTTTTTATTGAAATTAACAATTTTTTACCAATAGAAATATATGAACACATTAATAATAATATTAATGTTGCTTTTAATAATTTTGATACAGTAAAAGTAAAATATATAGTAAACTCATCATATGATAATATTGGAAACTATTTTTTTTATGTGCTTGATAAAACTTCTCTTACTAAAATGCAAAAGAAGTTTTATAAAGAATCGAATATAAAACTAGAAGATAACATTTTAAAAATAAGTGTAGATAACAAATACGAAAAAGAAAAGTTAGAAACAGTTTCTAGCGAAATACTACATGCTTATGATAATATTGGGTTTGCTATATCAAATGTTGAATGTGTTTTGAATGTAGAAAATAGCAACATGATAAAAGAAGAAATTAACAAAGTAGTAAAAATTGTACCTTTAAAAGATGATAATTCTAGTAATAAAAGTATATTTGGAGAAAAGATAAAAGGCAAAAAAATTAATTTAATAGACATAATTAGGGAAGAAGCAAATGTTGTAGTAGAAGCATACGTCTTTGGTATAGATATTTTTGAATCTACAAAAACAGGTTTTAAAATACTTACATTAAAGATTAGTGATAATACAGAAAGTATGTATGCAAAGTTTTTTAGTAAAGATGAAAAAGAGTTTAACAGTATTATCAATAAAATGAAAACAGGTGAGTATTATAAAATAAGCGGGTATGTTAAAAATGATCAATATGCAAAAGATTTAGTAATAAATATTAGAGCAATAGAAAAAATAAATGATAGTAATAATATAAGAGAAGATAATGAAAACGATAAAAGAGTAGAACTTCATGCACATACATTTATGAGTCAAATGGATGGGGTTATGTCCGCAGAAAGTTTGATTGATCAAGCAATAAATTTTGGACATAGTGCAATTGCTATAACTGATCATAATGGTTGTCAGTCATTTCCAGCAGCATTTAAAAAAAGTAAAAGTATTAAAATATTATATGGAGTAGAATTAAATGTTGTTGATGATGAGGTTGATATAGTATTTAGAGAAACTGATGATATATTACTTGATAAAACATATGTAGTATTTGATGTTGAAACAACAGGTTTTAATGCTGCAAATAATGATCAAATAATTGAAATTGGTGCAGTTAAGATGTTAAATGGAAATATAATAGATAAATTTTCAACATTAATTAATCCAGGATATAAAATATCAAAAAAGATTACTGAAATAACAGGTATTACAGATACTATGTTAAAAGGTAAGCCAAGTGAAAAAGAAGCTGTCAATGACTTTAAATTATGGATTAGTGATTGCCCTTTAGTTGCTCATAATGCAAAATTTGATCAATCGTTTTTAGCAATGGCATATAAAAAATATAATTTTGGAGAACTTAAAAATACAGTAATAGATACTCTTGAACTTAGTAGGACATTAAACCCAGATTGGGGCAGACATGGTCTTACTTATCTTGTTAAAAGATATGATATTACTTGGGATGAAGAATCTCATCATAGAGCAGATTATGATGCCGAAGCAACAGCTAAAATCTTTTATGAAATGATTAAAAAATTAGACAGTATAAATATAGAAAAAATATCTGATATTAAAAATCTAATATCAAAAGAAGAATTACATAAACAGGGTGATATTTTTCATGTAAATTTGATTTGCAAAAATAAAAAAGGGTTAAAAAATTTATTTAAAATTATATCATTATCTAATACAAAATATTTATATAAATCTCCAAGAATATTAAGAAGTGAGATAAGCAAATTAAGAGAAGGATTACTTGTTGGTAGTTCTTGTATGAATGGAGAAGTATTTAGAGAAGCAAGAAGACAAGGTGAAGATGAACTTGCAAATGTTATTTCTTTTTATGATTATATTGAAATTCAACCACTAAGTCATTATGATATATTGTTGCAAAGCAGTGAGTTTAAAGACAGTAAAGAAATAATAGAAAACATAAAAAAGATAATAAAAGTAGCAGAAATATCTGATATACCTGTTGTAGCAACAGGTGATTGCCACCATTTAAATAAAGAAGATAAAATATATAGAGAAATAATTATTAATCAAAAAGTGCCAGGAGGAGGATTGCACCCTCTTGCAAGAAATAACATTACTAATATTCCATCTCAACATTTTTTAACAACAAAAGAAATGCTTGATGAATTTAGTTATTTAGATAAAGATAAAGCTAAAGAAATAGTAATTACAAATACAAATAAAATATCTGATTTAGTTGAAAATATAAAAATAATAAGACACGAATTAAAATCGCCAAGACTTGAAAATTCTGCTGAAATTACAAAAGATTTAGTTTATAAAAAAGCTAAAGAAATATATGGAGATAAATTACCAAAATTAGTAGAAGACAGAATAGAAGCAGAGTTAAAAGGAATAATTAGTGGTGGATTTGATGTTATATATTTAATAGCACAAAAATTAGTTAAAAAGTCTAATGAAGATGGATATATAGTAGGATCAAGAGGTTCAGTTGGCTCTTCTTTTGTTGCAACTATGATGGATATTACAGAAGTAAATCCACTTCCACCTCATTATATATGTCCTAATTGTAAAGAGTTTATTTATGAAGAAAATAAAATACCATTTTCTAATAACTACTCTAGTGGTTATGATTTACCAGATAGAAAATGTGCATGTGGTACTAAGTTTATTAAAGAAGGACAGAATATGCCATTTGCAACATTCTTAGGTTTTAATGCAGATAAAGTACCAGATATAGATTTAAACTTTTCAGGAGAAAACCAAGCAAGTATTCATGATTATACTAAAGAACTATTTGGTGATGATCATGTGTTTAGAGCAGGTACTATTGGTACAGTTGCAGATAAAACAGCATATGGATTTGTAAAGGGATATTTAGAAGATAAAGGTATAGAAAAAAGAAGTGCAGAAATAGAAAGACTTGCTTTGGGATGTACTGGTGTTAAAAGAACTACTGGTCAACATCCAGGGGGCATAGTAGTTATTCCAGATTATATGGATGTATTTGACTTTATGCCTTATCAATACCCAGCAGATGATGCATCATCTAAATGGTATACAACTCATTGGGACTATCATTCAGTAGAAGATGACCTTTTAAAGTTAGATATACTTGGACATGATGATCCAACCATATTAAAGATGTTAAAAGATATAAGTGGTATAGATATTAAATCAATACCAATGGATGATAAAAAAGTAATGAAAGTATTCCAAGGACCAGAGGTACTTGGTGTTACTAAAGACCAAATAATGTGTAATACTGGAACACTCGGATTACCAGAATTAGGTACTAAGTTTGTTAAATCAATGATAGAAGAAACAAAACCAACTACTTTTGCAGAACTAGTTAAAATATCAGGATTATCACATGGT
>CAYNHX010000040.1:0-6611 GCA_964397275.1 uncultured Muribaculaceae bacterium
TGAAATTACTGATATGTCTGTCGACGATTCATTAAATTTTATGTCAAATCTAAAACTTACAAAAACTGAAGAATTAATATCTAAACAAATTTTGAAAGAAATTAATGATCGTTTGAGTTTTTTGAAAAATGTTGGTTTAGGATATCTGACTTTGTCGAGAAGTTCTGGAACTTTATCAGGTGGAGAATCTCAAAGAATTAGATTGGCGACGCAAATTGGGTCGAACTTGTCTGGAGTTCTTTATGTTTTAGATGAACCTTCGATTGGTTTACATCAGCGAGATAATAATAAATTAATTGATACTTTGAGAAAATTACGAGACTTAGATAATACATTGGTAGTTGTTGAACACGATGAAGATACGATAAAGAGTGCTGACTATGTCGTCGATATTGGACCAAGAGCTGGTTCAAATGGTGGAAAAATTGTTGCTCAGGGAACTCCAGAAGAGATTGCAAAATGTGATGAATCATTGACTGGACAGTATTTGTCAGGAAAAGAATTTATTGGTATACCATATCAAAAAGAAGAACTATATAATATATCTAATTGTATTATAGGAATAACAAATAAAATAATACTAAAAGAATATAAAAATACAAATAATATAATTAGTAATAGTACTTTTTATAGTAAATGGAATGCAAATAATATGAGAGAAGCTTTAGAAACTTATGAGGTAGTGTAATGGGAATAACGGTAGCTATCATATGTTCTAAAGATAGGTTGTTAGAAAAATGTATAAAGAGTATACCAGAAATTACTCCTATAATAGTAATTCTAAATAATGCAGATGAGTATACAGTTAATATATGCAATAAATATAAAAATATAAAAACCCATACATTAAATGAAAAAAATTTAGGGAAACTAAGACAACTAGCTGTTGATAAATGTAAAACAGAAGGGATATTATTTATTGATTCAGATTGTGTAGCACAAAAAGATTTAATTAAAAAAACAGAAAAAGATTTAGAAGAATATAAAGCAGTAAATATACCATTACATTTTGATTATAATAATTATCAAACCAAAATAGTATCAAAGTGTAGGGAATATACAACTCCGAATTCTCTTCTATATATGCCGTTTGCTTTTAGAATTAATTTACAAAAAGAAATTGGCAAATTATTTAATGAAAAATTATCTTGGGGAGAAGATACTGATCAAAGAATAAGATTAAAAGAACAAAATATTCCATATAAAGTATCCGATACATATGTTCAGCACAAAGCCCTAACATTTAAAGAAGATGCCAAATCTTCTATAAGATTAGGTGAAGGAACTTACAAACAAGTAAGTAATAATATAATAAAAAAAAGGAGTTTATTAAAAGATTTATGTATATTTCATGAAATAAAAAATGCTTTTAAATGTTCAAAAAAAACAAAAAGTATTGAGGCAGGCTTTTACCATATTTTTATTTGGAGAATAATGTATAAATATGGATATTGGAAGGAAGTAATTAAAAATGGAAATAAAATCAAAAATAATAAATAAAAAAGGGGAAAAAAACATAACAGTATCATCTAGTTTAATAGATACAATATATGATATCATCAAACAAACATATTTAAATGAAAAAGAAATATATATTGATAATCCAACAAATGCTAATAGCCAAAAGCTAGGAGAATTCTTAACTTATATATTGGCTTATCCCAAAGGAATAGAGACACCTAAAGTAATAATAAGAGACACAAAAAATGTATTAGTAAATGGTTATTACGAATATGAAAATAGAAATTTGGTTTGTTTCTCTGGTGGGGTGGATTCAACTGGAGCATTACTAAAACTAATTGATGAAGAACAAAATCCAATAGCATTTTGGTGTGACTATGGGCAACCATATAATAAAACAGAAAAGAAAGCTGTTGAAGGTATTTGCAAAAAATTAAATATAACATTATTAGAAGCTATATTAGATTTATCTGATTTAATTGCAATAGGAGGGGAAAAATTTGGCCATGTATTTCCAGCAAGAAATTTGATGATTGCTGCTATAGGATTATGTTTTAAGCCAAATAGTATTGTATTAGCAGGATTGTGTGATGAGTTAGTAGTACCAGATAAATCGTTAAGAATGTATGATGAATTTGAAAAATATTTTGAAGTGAAATTATATTCACCATTTGTAGAAATGACAAAAACAGAAGTATTATGCTTATGGAAAGATAAGTGGGATAAGTACTTAGATGCTAATGAAACAGTTAGTTGTTATGATAATGAAGGTAATTGTCAAAATTGCTCTTCTTGTGCTAAAAGAGAAGTTGCATTAATTGCATCAGGATATAATACAGAATATCCAGAAGTGTTTACAAACCAACATGAACTAATTGAAGGACACTGGTTCTCAAGAATAGATGTTTTTCAATATGAAAGAAGAACGGACATGTTAATTGCATTAAAAAAATATGTAGATAAATTAACACCAAAACTACAAGAACAAGTTAATACAAATTATGATAAGTACAAGAGTGAAATAAATAGAAGAATAGAACAATTAAATAACTATAAAACAAAGTAGGGGGGGTATAAATGCCAAATAATAGATTTATATTAGTAACTGGTCCAGCAGCATCTGGAAAAACAACACTAGTATCCAATATATGTGAAGATCCAAATTACTTTTTTTATAAACCTTCACAAGCGTATATAGATATAGCAAAAAAAAAGAATATCTCTAGAGATAGAATGTTCTATGATATAAAGCAAACAGACATAATAAAAAAAGTAATAGAGGTATGTAAAGATTATTATACAGTTATTGGAGATCAACATTTATCAATTCAACATAAAAGAGATTCAAAAATAGCAACAGGAGTATATGATGATATTGACATTAATGAACCATACGTAGCTGCACTTAATTATGATTTAATAAATGAATTATTAAAAAAAGATATTAAAATATTAATTATATATTTAAGAGCTACTGCAAAAAATTTATACCAAAGAGCATATCAAAGACATATTGATACAGGATTTGTATTAAGAAATAAAACCGTTGAAGAAGTACAAGCAGAAGTACAAGCAGAAGAATATTTTTTTAATGAATTAATTAAATTATTTAATTTACAAAACTATATTATTGATACAAATAATCATAGTAAAGAAGATATAAAAAAATTATCATTACAAAGGATAATGAAAATTTAGATGAATAAATTATTAATAGTATCTCATGGAGCACTTATTAAAACAACACATTTTAATCTTGTGGAATATAATGAAGATGCTAACTTTTTATTATTTAATCCAAAAAATGTAGTTGTATATGGATATGAGATAAATAATGACTAATATCGATATATGGGGAACTTGTTATTCTCGAGAAATATTCAATTATTCAAATGACTTCACAGTAAATAATTATTTAATGCAACAATCAATATATACCATTGATCAAAAGCCATTAAATATTTATCAAGAAAGTATTAAAACAACAGATGGTTATAAATTCAAAGAAAAAATGATGTATTATGAACTAAATAAATTAGCAATTAATGCAATAAAAGAAAAACATTGTGATTTAATACTAATCGATTTGTTTGACCAAATAAGAAAATATTTACATATAATTTATCCTAATACAAAAATGATTTGTACATCAGAAATGAGAATATTGCTAAGTAGATTAGAATACAATTATTACGATTTAGATCCACAATTATTAGATTATAATAGATTAATAGAATATATAAATAAATACATTGAAATATTAGTAAGTTTATATGATAAAAATAATATAATATTTAATGTTGCACAACTACCACATGAATATTATGAAAAAGGAGTAAAAAAAGAATTTTCTAATAATTGGATAATAGATAGAGAAAAATTTTTAAAAGGACTTGAAAAAATATTCTTAAGTATACTACCAGAGAGCATTATACTAAAAACAACACAAATACCAATAGTGGATATAAATCATTATTTAGGTGGGCCACATCCCGCACATTATGAAAAAATATATTATGAATATCGTTCACAAATATTGAATGCTTTATTAAAAGATAAGCCAGAAGAAAAGATTGAAGAAGAATATTTACATAAATATAATGAAAGCATTAACAAAATAAAAAATAAAGAATTAATTCTAAGACTAAGATGAGCAACCTTGATTTTATCTATAATATAATTTTATTAAGAAAAATAATATATGATGTATTGGATGAATAAAAATTAATCTGATATATTAAAAAGCAAGGTATAAAAAAAACAAAAAAGTGATATAATATAATTGTACAATTAATTATTTATTAAGGTTTAAAATAAAATATATACATATGATATTTTAAATGCTCTTGCCACATGTTCAATAAAAGAACGGTTCAAGCAAAATTAAATGAAAAAAAATAAATAGTATTGGAGGAGAAGGCTATGAGTAGTGATTATGTAAAGAGAGTAAAAGAAGCCAAAAAAGAACTAATTGAAAATACATTAAACTATCATGACATAAGTAACTATTATTATATGGATGATAGTGTTCGAAAAAAAGTTTTATCAAGAGAAGCACAAAGAGCATGTGAAGAGTATAAAAAAATATTACCAATAATTATTTTCGTTGAAGAATTATATAACTTTAAAATAATAGATATTAAGAAGATAAGCCCAAAATATATATCATCAAAATATGAATATTTATTAAAAGATAAAACTCATAATTTTTGTTTAGATGAAGAATTATTAATTAATATTTGTAGTGAGATATTAAAATTAAATAATGAATATAGGTCAGTAACTCTTCTTGAAATTGATAAATCATATAGTATTATGTTTAAAGAAAGAATAAAGGAAGATAAAAGAAAAATAAAGGCCGCTTTAAAAATAAAAATAGGTAAAAGAGTATAGAATTATACTCTTTTTATGTTATAATTATAATAATAAAGGGTGTGAATTATGGAAAGTATTGGTAAAATAGTATCAATTGATAATGATGTTGTTACTGTAAAACTTACTATTGATTTAAGTATAATAAAAGATATAGTTGATAAATATGTTTATTTTAATAAACAAGATATTAAAATAGTAGGTCATGTTACTAAAATAAATTTAGATGCAATTATAATAGCTTTAAAAGGTGAAATAAAAGATAATAAATTTTTAGTAGGATTATTATCAAAACCATCATATAATGATGAATGTTTTGTATTTAGCGATAAAGAAGTATTAGATAATATTATTAGATCAAATAATGAAGAAAGAGAATTATCTCTTGGGAAATTACCTTTATTTAATTATGAAGAAGCAAAGGTGTCTGTTAATTCACTATTTAGTAATCACTTAGCAATATTTGGAAATACTGGTAGTGGTAAATCATGTGGATTTGCTAGAATAATACAAAATACATTCTTTAAATCAGATAACCCGCCTAAAAACTCTACTATGTTTATTTTTGATGTATATGGAGAATATGAAAAAGCATTTGATATACAAAATAGTAATATAGGATTTAAAAAATATTATACTGATATTAATGCTCCAGAGAATGTTATAAAAATACCTCTATGGCTTTTAAATATAGATGATTTTGCATTATTGCTAAATGTTAATGACTCAAGTCAATTACCAATAATAGAAAAGACATTAAGATTAGTAACTGTGTTTTCAAAAAAAGATGAAAACACAAGAATATATAAAAATGATATTATTGCAAAAACTCTTTTAGATATATTACATAGTGGTTCATCAGCATCACAAATACATGATCAAGTAATATCAATATTAACATCATTTAATACTACAGATTTAAATCTAGAAACACCAGTAGTACAACCAGGATATACTAGAAGTTTAAGACAATGTCTAATAATTGACTCTAGTGGCAAAATGAATGAAATAAGTCTAGTCACAGAATTTATTAATAGATTTGTAAGAAAAGATTTAAAATTACAACTTCCAAATGGTGAAGAATATTTTGCGTTGGAAGATTTAAAAGAAGCACTTGATTTTGCGTCAATATCAGAAGGCATACTAAAAAGTGACAAAGTATATGATAAAATTAATATATTAAAAATAAGATTAGAGTCATTAATATCAAGTGAGTATGCAACGTACTTTAATTTAGATGAATATATATCTAAAAAAGACTACATTAGATCTTTATTAATGGAAAATAATGGTACAAGAGCACAAATAATTAATATTAATCTAAATTATTTGGATGATCGTTTTGCAAAAGTAATAACAAAGATATATTCAAAAATGTTATTTGACTTTACTACTTTAATTAATCCAAGAGGATCAATACCAATACATATAGTAATAGAAGAAGCTCATAGATATGTTCAAAATGATAATGATATTCAAGTTTTAGGTTATAATATATTTGAAAGAATTACTAAAGAAGGTAGAAAATATGGGATGATACTTATAATGATATCTCAAAGACCTTCTGAATTAAGTGAAACAGCATTATCACAATGTTCAAATTTTTTAATATTTAAAATGGTTCATCCGTATGATATAGATTTTATAAAACAAATGATACCAAATTTAACACTTGAAATATCACAAAAAATAAAGCTATTACAACCAGGTACATGCATTGCATTTGGTACATCATTTACATTTCCAATAATATTGAAATTTGATCTTCCAGATCCAAC
>CAYNHX010000041.1:0-1382 GCA_964397275.1 uncultured Muribaculaceae bacterium
ATAAAATTAAGTTTAGTAATAAAGAAATAAAGGTATTAAATTTATTTGCATATACAGGAGCAGCTACTTGTGCATGTCTTTATGCAGGAGCATCAGTATGTCATGTTGATTCATCTCGTGGTATGATTGAATGGGCTAAAGAAAATGTTAAGTCTTCTTCTTTAGATGAATCAAAAGTTAGATATATTGAAGATGATGTATTTAAGTTTGTTGAAAGAGAAATAAGAAGAGGAAATAAGTATGATGCTATTATTATGGATCCTCCATCATTTGGTAGGGGTTCTAATAAAGAAGTATGGGATATTGAAAAAGATTTATATAAATTAGTTAAATTATGTGAAGAATTACTAAGTGATGAGCCACTATTCTTTTTAATAAATTCTTATACAACTGGTTTATCACCTAAAGTATTAGAAAATATATTAAATTTAACAATAAATAATAAATATAAAAGTTTAGTTACATCAGGAGAACTAGGTCTTCCTATGAAAGATAGTAATTTAATCTTACCATGTGGCATATATGGTAGGTGGGAAAATGAATAAATTAAATATATTATATGAAGATAATCATATAATAGTAGTAGAAAAACCAGTTAATATATTATCTCAAAGTGATATAACTGGGGATATTGATATGCTTAGTATAGTAAAAGATTATATTAAAAATAAGTATAATAAAGGGGGTAATGTATATGTTGGATTAATACATAGATTAGATCGCCCAGTAGGAGGTCTAATGGTATTTGCTAAAACTTCTAAAGCAGCTAAAAGATTAAATGAAGAAATAAAAAATAAAAGGTTTATTAAAACATATATAGCGCTC
The DNA here is from genome assembly GCA_964397275.1 of uncultured Muribaculaceae bacterium. Classification (GTDB taxonomy): domain Bacteria; phylum Bacillota_I; class Bacilli_A; order RF39; family UBA660; genus DAOOPL01. Next base: position 826 of record CAYNHX010000041.1, read on the forward strand.
CTAGAAGGCAATTTAAGAGAATCAGGAAGACTAACGAATTATTTATATAAAGATAGCAATGGAATATCAAAAGTAGTAGATAAAGACTTTATTGGTGCTAAAGAAGCAGCACTTGAATATGAAATAATAAAATACTTAAAAGAGGAAAATAAAACACTAGTAAAAGTAAATTTAATAACAGGCCGTCATCATCAAATAAGATTACAATTTAGTAATATTGGTTATCCAGTATATGGAGACCAAAGATATTCAAATACTGATAATAAAGTACAAATATATTTATATGCATATAAATTAAGTTTTAAGCATCCAGTTAAAGATGAAATATTAGAATTTAAATTATTACCAAAATGGGACATAATTAAAAATATAAATAATAAACTAGAAGATATACTCTAGTTTTTATATTTCATTATTTTTATATTTGTGATATATTATATGTATAAATACTATGCATAATATGGGGGATATATGAAAAAAAACTTATATATTGATTTTGATGGAGTAATACTAGATACAGTAGTAACAACTTATAAGATGTTAGCAGATAGAAATAT
>CAYNHX010000041.1:1392-6337 GCA_964397275.1 uncultured Muribaculaceae bacterium
CGAAGAAGAACCGATCTCCCCGGAAACGATACCGGGCAAACGCATAGGCTGCCGCTTTGGCGAGTGTTTGCACAGGAGCGAGCCGGACTGCGCGGTAAAGCCGTTGATAGCGTCGGGAGAGCTTTCGAAGCAAAGATACGAAAGATATCTTACTATATTAGACGAATTGATAGAAAAGAGGAAGCAAAGGTTGCTGACTTCTTTACTAATCTAGATTGGGGTAAAGTAATAAAAGCGACTCCAGAAATTAATGATTCGGTTAATGAAATAAAAAAAATATGTAAAAGTGATAAATTTGATGTGTTTATTTTAACTCATGTATTTTCACTAAGTGAAATAATAGAAAAAACAAAATATATAAAAAAACACTTACCAGAAGTAACTATAATTTCAGTACCAAAATCAATATCAAAAACAGATATTGTGTTTCCAGACAGTTCAATACTAATTGATGATTACTCCGGTAATCTAAAGGATTGGAAAGAAAAGGGAGGCTATGCAGTTAAGTTTGTTAAAGAAAAAGAAAATGGTGAATATAAAGAAATAACAAAATTATCTGAGATACTATTCTTGGAGGATTTATGGAAGAAAAACAAGTAAAGAAATATTATCTTGAATTAAAACTAAAAAAAGGCAAAAATATTGAATATATAACTTTATTAAAAGATACACTATCAAATATTGATAAAGTAACTGCAATCAGTTATACAAAAGAACAACTATTGCTTCTTTTATATCCTCAATTTATTGATTATATATTAGATAATTATGATAAAGCAGATCTTGTTATTACATATAGATATAGTGATACTATTAAAGAACTACCAATTGTTACTAAAAACAATTATTATTATGCTTATGTAACTGCTAGTGAATTAGAAAGAGTAATAGAAAAAGAAATATTAAGTGGTAAGCAAGAAAATGGAATAAGAAGGACATTAAGCAGATATTACTCTGAATTAATAAAAATAGAATATAATTTAAAATATAAAAGAGAAGATGACATAAAGAAATTGCACTATGAACAAATAGGTAAAAGATATGTAGTATATGTACTAAACAGTATGGGGTTATTAAAAAATAAGAAAGATTATATACCAACTGAATCCGATATTATTTTAATAAATAATTTGATACTTAAAATGTATTTAGAAAGCAAAGGAATTGCACATGAACGCAATCAAATGAATTTATATCAAATAATTTCAAATAAGATTAAAATATATCCAATAGCAATAACAAAAGAGGATAAAACAAAATATAGCAGAATATTTGAATATAATGTATTAGAGTTTTTAAGAAGAAGAAGAAGTGACCCCAATGCTATATATTATATTGATAATAGTTATAGGGTATTTGAAAAAATGCCAGAGCATCCAAATATTAATATTCAATATATGACTTTTGAAGAGTATAGTGAAATAGAAGATGAAAGAGACAGGGTAAAAACAAAAATAAAAATACATAATAATCATCAAAAACCAGTTAAAGGAATATATACTAAAGTACTTTCAGAATATAAAATGGGAGAAATATAAATAATATAATGGAAAATAAAATAAAAGACTTTATTGAATATTTAAAAAACATAAGGAAATATTCTAGTTATACAGTTATAAATTACTCCCACGATATTTTAGATTTTTATAATTTTATTAATAGTAAAAAAATTGCATATACAAATGTAAATTATAATTTAATAAAAGAATATTTAATGGTGCTATATAATCAAAAACTATCTAGAAATACTGTGGCAAGAAGATTAAGCTCACTTAGAAGTTTTTATAAATATTTGCTTAATAATAATCATGTACAAAATAATCCGTTTAAGTTAGTATCTTCTCCTAAAAAAGAAAAAAGATTGCCTAAATATCTAGGTATTAATGAATTAGAAGATGTATTTAGATCTATAGACACTAGTAACTCTCTTGGCCAAAGAGATTCTATAATAATGGAAATATTATATGCAACAGGAATTAGATGTGGTGAACTAGTTAATATTAAATTAAAAGATATTGATTTTAGTAAAAAAGAAATAAAAGTAATAGGTAAAGGAAAAAAAGAAAGAATTGTAGAATTTGGAGATTATTGTTATAAATCAATTAAATTATTTATAGAAGATGGCAGAAAAGCATTAATAAATAAAAATAAATTATTAGATCATGGATATTTAGTAATAAATAATAATGGTAAAAAGATCACAACAAGAGGAGTAGCAAAAGTAATAGACAAACTTATTACAAAAGCATCAATAAATAAGCATGTAACACCGCATATGCTAAGACACACCTTTGCAACTCATTTACTTAATGAAGGCTGTGATTTGTTAACAGTGCAAGAATTATTGGGACACGAATCATTAGAGTCAACAGCAATTTATACTCATGTATCAAATCAGCACTTAAGAGAAGTATATTTAAAGTGCCATCCAAGAGCAAAATAAGAATGTAAATAATATTTACATTTTTGATTAATTATTTGTAAATAGTAAATTATTAGTATATAATAAATTTATATAATAATATGGAGGATAAAATGGAAGATATTAATGAGGGAAACTTATTAGAAGAACTTGAAGAAGTATCAGCAGAAGACCAAATAAGTCTTATAGAAAGGCTTAATAAATTAGAAGAACAAGTAGAACAAATTCTAAAAAGTTTAAAAGAATCGGAGGAAAAACCTAATGAATGAAAGTAAGAAAGGTATACTTGTAATAATTGAAGAACTAGAAACAGAGCTAAAAAAATTAGAAAATGATTCTAGTAGAATATCAAGTCTTATTAGTAGCAATATGCTTAGCGCAGAAGATATTCAAATACAACAAGAAAAGCAAGAAGAAATCAAGAAAAAAATTATTAATATTAATGAAAGAATAAAAAAAATAAAAGAAATTCTAGCTATCAGTTTTAAAAAAACAATAGAAAAAATGAGCGAAGAAGGATTTAATAAATTCGTAGAAAATCAAATAGCAGCAATGGAGTTAGAAGTAAATGAAGAACTTGTTGAATTTGAATCTAAACCCGAAAATAAAAAAGTCAAACTGATGTGCGATTTAGGTGATGATATAAGGAATTTTAATATACAACAAGTTCATTCAGATAATTTAAAATATCCAGGCAAATTATATTTTATTATTAAAAATTTTGGAATAGATAAATTCAAAGCGGAGCTTTTAGAAGCTAAAAAATATTATGAAAGTAAACCAGATGATTTTCAATTTATAAGACAAAGAGAAGAAATGCTTACCCTTATAAATCAATTATTTGAATTTTTAACAAAGTGTGAAGAAATCATAAAAAAACATAGTAGTGAAATTGAAAGCATGGGATTAAAAGATCCGGATTATTATATTTCAAAAGTACTTGATAGTGATGCACAATTTATTTTGCAAGATGGTAAATCAACAGTATTAATTAGCAATATTATGAATCTTTCTAAAATAAAAGAAATAATTGAAAAAAGAGGAATTAAATTTAATCCCGAACAAATAAATATTGATGAGTATAATTATTTAATGCGTTTAAATCCGTTAGAACAAGCCCATGATATTTTAAATGGTTCGATTGATGATTGCCCAAGTTACGAAGAGGCTGTTGAATATAGTAAGACAAAAGAAACAATAAGATCAAAAACTTCAAACCAAAGAGAAAAAAATGCAACAAAAATTGAAATGTTAAAAACAAAAGATAGAAAAAAAATAATATCATATTTTATAAGTGCTACAACAGTTTCAGCTGAGTACAAAATGGAAGAGAGGGAGCGAGAATACAAACATCTTCAAGAAATTTTGCCATTGGTAAAAAAATTTGAAGAAAAAAAACAAAATTCAGAAGGCAATCCAATTCGCACATCACTTGAAAAAATTTCTTCCAAAATTAATGAAGTAGAAGTACTTAGTAAGGATATAAAAAAAATCTGGGAAATAGGAATGCAAATTAGGGATCTAATTGACCGAATTCCTCACATTAATGCAATGCTAAAAATCGCAGCAGAATTAGATAAAAAGGTTGATGAAAAAAATGCATTACTGATTAAAAAAAGATCAATAAGCGACAAAATGGAGAATCTTGGTGAAATTGGTATTTTTAATTTTGGTAAAGCAAAAGAATATAACTTATTAGAAAAAGAAAAAGGAATAATTAGTCAAGAATTAGAGAAATTAAATGGCGATATTAGATCTACAATGGATTTATATCCAACAATGAATAAAGATATTTCTGATTTTAAATTCGCAGTTGATGAATTGCGTAAAGTTTTAAAAAATTTTGCGTTTAATAGTAGAAAAATAGATGGAATGGCAGATATATTTGCAGAATATAGAGGGAATGATTATAAAAAATACTTAGAAATGCTATTGGTCGCTGCTGAAAGTATTATTTCAGAAAAAGAAGAGGAAAAAAGCATATTATTAGAAGAAACAGAGAACCCAACTCAAGAAGAGAAAGATAGTTTAGACAAAAATTCTAATTTGCGTATTCATAGTATATATAGAATAGATGATAGTGTCTTGGGTTTAGATACAAAAACAGCAGAAGAGTTAGAAACAATATTTAGTGAGTATGGTGAAGAGCTTTCTGAAGAAGAACTTGAAAAAGTATCTTCTAGAGGTACAATATAATTAAAATAAAAGGCATAAAATATATGCCTTTTTTATTGAAATAAAATATAAATTCATGTTATAATAAATTCAAACACATAAGGAGGAAAAATGGCAAAATATGTTTATGCTTTTGAAGAAGGCAAAAAAGAAATGAAAAATCTACTTGGAGGTAAAGGAGCTAATTTAGCAGAAATGACTAATATTGGACTTCCAGTACCAAGAGGATTTACAGTAACTACTGAGGCCTGTATTAGATATTATGAAGATAAGAATAAGATATCTAAAGAAATAGAAGAAGAGATATTTAATAAACTTACTGAGTTAGAAAAAAAGACCGGTAAGAAA
>CAYNHX010000042.1:0-6300 GCA_964397275.1 uncultured Muribaculaceae bacterium
GAAAAAACAAATAATAATTTAATAAGAGTAAATGATATTATTAATGAAATAGAAACCAATTTAGATCCTTTGTATGAACAAAGCAAAGTGGCGAAAAAATATTTAGAAGCCAAAGAAACATTGGATGATATAGAAGTTGCATTAATAGTAACAGATATTGAAAAGTTAAATGACAGTTTTGAAGATACAACCAATAAGATAAAAACGCTTAATGATCAAATACTTAATTTAGAAGGAAAGTCTAATATAGGAAGTATCAATTTAGAAGAATTAAAACTAAAATATAATAAAATTAATGATGATATACATAGTAAACAGCAGGAACTTGTTTCTTTAGTATCTGAAGTAGAAAAATTAAGTGGAGATAAAAATCTAATTATTGAAAGACAAAAATATAAATCAGATGATATTAAAGTACATGATAATGCTTTAAACTTAAAAGAGAAAGTATTTAAAATTGATAATGATATGGTAATATCTCAAGATAAAATTAAATTATATTGTTCTGATATTGAAAGAGAAAAAACGATTCTATTTAATTTAAAAGAAACATATACAGAAATATTAAATAATAAAGAAAATAAGGAAAAAGAAACATTAAATATAAGTAATATTTATAGTGATATCAAATATAAAATAAATAGAGTAACTGAATCAATTGAAAACAATTCTTTATTACCATTTTCAGTAAGAAGTGTAATAGAAAATCCAAGATTAAATGGTATTCATAATGTAATAGGTAAATTAATAGAAACAGAAGAAAAGTATGAATTAGCAATTAATACAGCACTTGGTTTTTCAAGCAGTTTTATAGTGGTTGAAAATGAAGACTCAGCAAAAAAGGCAATTAGTTTTTTAAAAACAAATAATGCTGGTAAAGCAACATTTTTTCCACTTAATGTAATAGATAAAAAAAGTATTGATACAACAACATATCAGAGTTTAAATTCATATAACGGTTATATTGGTATTGCATCATCTCTTGTTAAATATCAATCTACATATGATAATATTATTCAAAACCAATTAGGAACTACTATTGTTGTTGATAATATTGATAATGCAATTAAGTTGGCATCAACAATTAATTATAAATACCGTATTGTAACTTTAAGTGGAGAAGTAATACATGTTGGAGGATCTTTAACTGGAGGATCTGAGACAAAAAAATCAAGTATTATTCTTGAAAAAAGAGAATTGGAGACATTAAATAAAGAATTAGTAAAATTAGACTCTAAAAAAGAAGAATTAGAAAAAGAAATAAGTAAAATAAATATTTTACTTAATGAAGAAAAAGAAAAGCAAGAAAAAAGTAATTATACAATTACAAATTTAGAAACAAAAATAGAATATGAAAAATCAGCGCTACTTGATAAACAAAAACAAAAAGAAGAAATAGAAAAAGAATTAGAAAGTATTGACAAATTAATAAATAATAATTTATCTGAATATGAAAATCAAATGCTTGAAAAGTATTATTTAAAAGTAAAAGAAAAAGATCAAAAAGAATTAGAAATAAAAGTACTTATAAATAATTTAAATTTAGAAAAAGATAAAATTAGTAATATTGAAAAAGAATATAAATCAAGTAATAATGAGTATAATTCTATGCAAGAAAAATTAAAACAATTAGAAATAAAAAATAGCAAGTCAGAAATAAGATTAGATAATCTTTTAAATATATTAACTGAAGAATACTCTTTAACATATGAAAGAGCAAAAGAAAATCATATATTAGATACTAATTATGATGATGCGAAAAAGAAAGTTAAAGAAGCAAAAGATACTATTAAAGAGTTGGGCATTGTAAATATTGGAGCAGTTGAAGAATATGAAAGAGTAAATACTAGATATGAATTTTTAAATAATCAAAGAACCGATTTAATTAATGCCAAGCAAATTATAAATGAAATTATTTCTGAGCTTGATGAAATAATGAAAGAAAAATTTGAAAAATCATTTAAAATAATACAAGCAAAATTCAAAGAAGTGTTTAAAAAATTATTTTATGGTGGTACAGCGGAATTAAAATTAACCAATCCAAAAGATTTATTAACAACTGGAATAGATATAATTGCACTTCCACCTGGTAAGAAACTACAAAATATATCATTACTATCTGGTGGAGAAAAATCTTTAACAGCAATAGCACTTTTATTTTCTATATTAGAAACCAAATTGGTACCATTTTGTATATTAGATGAAGTAGAAGCAGCACTTGATGAAGTTAATGTTGATACTTTTGGTAAATATTTAGAAATGCTAAAAAATAAAACACAATTTATTGTAATAACTCATAAGAAAAAAACAATGGAGTATGCCAACAGATTATATGGTATTACTATGGAAGAATCAGGAGTATCTAAACTAGTAAGCGTTAAATTAGAAGATATAAAATAAAAAAGAGCAATGCTCTTTTTATATTGCTCTATATTTTTCTACTTCTTTAAATGGATTCTTCTTATCAATCCTGTCATAAAATAATATACCATTTAAATGGTCCATTTCATGTTGTACTGCAATTGACATTTCCTCTCTTAGCCTGATAGTAAACTTTTTACCATCTATATCATAAGCATCAACAGTAATTCTTGCATATCTAGGTACAATACCTTCTATATCTCTATTCACACTTAAACAGCCTTCACCAGCTTCTGCGTAAATAAGCTCTTCTGAATTACTAATTAATTTTGGATTAGCAAAAAAATAATTTCTAAATTCTCCATTTTCTAATTCTTCTACTATTACAAAAAATTTTTTTGATATACCAAGTTGTATAGCAGCAAGACCCATACCAGGTCTTAAATTATATTTTAATGCTATCTCTTCAATCTGACTATTTTTCAAAAACTTTTGCATATCAATTACTAACTTTTTTTCTTCATTACTAAGAGGAAAGATAACATCTAAACTTTTTTCTCTAAGCTTATTATCTTTTTCATCTAATATTTCATTACTTTTTAGCATGTTATCACCTCACTTTACTATATTTTATCATAAATACTAAAAAAATTCTATGTAAAGTATACGTTAAGTAAAAAAAATATACTATATATTTTTTTAATTATGATATTATGATATTAAGGAGATATATATATGAAAAGATTAACTAGTAGAATGGATAAATGGTTACTAGCAATAACACTTATATTTATTATATTTGGTTCTTTAATGATATTAAATGCATCTTCTGTAAAGTCAATTATGATTTATGGAGTATATTATAAGTATTTTATCAAACAAGTTATAATTATAGCTATTGGTTTGATTGCAAGTATATTTGTACTTATATTACCTCTTAAAATATATAAAAAAAGTTTTATGTATGCTGTTCTTATTGGGCTTTATGCAACTTTAATAATACTTATTGTATCAGGTACAATTACAAATAATATGAAGGGTTGGTTTTATTTATTTGGATTTGGAATTCAACCAAGTGAATTTGCAAAACTAATATTAATTGTATATATTGCTGTATATTTTGATAGAGTAATTAAAACAACAGGTAGTGAAACAAAAATACCAAGAATTTTTTTCCCATTTGCACTAGCAGCAGCAGTAATAATTTTGGTATTTGCACAACCAGATACGGGAACAGCACTAATTATTTCTGCAATTATAGGTATAATATTTATAATCCTTCCAATAGAAAAGAAAATCAAACTTGGAACATTATTTTCGCTTTCTGGTGCCTTATTTATTTTATCACTTACTTTTTTATTTAGCGGTCAACCATTTTTTAAAAGTTATCAAAAAGATAGAATAACTGGGTTTATAAGTCCATGCAAATATTATAAAGAGAATAAAGGATATCAGGTATGTAATGGATTTATAGCAATAAATACTGGTGGAATAACTGGTGTTGGTATAGGTAAAAGTAGTCAAAAATATTTATATTTACCAGAAGCCCATACTGATTTTATATTTCCAATTATTGTGGAAGAACTTGGTTTAGTAACTGGATTTATAATTTTAGTATTATATTTTATGTTAGTGTTTAGAATAATAATTATTGGTAATAAATCCCATCAATTGCAAGGGTATATAATATGCTATGGTGTTGCTTTTTATATCTTTATACATATATTAGTTAATTTAGGTGGTGTATTAGCACTTATTCCATTAACTGGTGTACCACTTCCATTTTTAAGTTATGGAGGTTCATATACATTAACTCTTATTATAGCAATAGCTTTAGTACAAAGAGTAAATATTGAAAATGAATTTTTTAGTGAAAAAATAAAACTAAGATAAGAAGGAAAATAGTAATAATAACAAATAATCTCTATGAAAGGAGATTATTTTAAAATGAAAGAAAAAATATTTAAGTATAAAAAAGCCATTTTAATTGTAAGTGTAATAATAATTATTTTTTGTATAAGTATATATTTAGATAATAGTAATGAAAACTTAAAAACAGTTAAAAAGGAAAAACAAAAAAGTGTAGTAATAGAAGTTACTACTACAAAACAAGAAGAAAGATATTTTATTGATATAAAAGGAGCGGTAAAAAATCCTGGCGTATATGAAGTTAATTCAAACTATAGAATAATTGATGCAATAAATATTGCAGGAGGATTAAGTAAGTATGCAGACACAAGTGTACTTAATTTAGGTAAAAAAATTAAAGATCAAATGGTTATAATAATTTATACAAAAGCAGAAATATCAAATTTTAAAAAGAAAAACGAAGTTATAACAACATCATCTGATTGTAGCAGCAGTGAATGTATATGTCCAGATACAATTAATGATGCTTGTATTACAACATCAACACCAAGTACAAATAGTACAACAACAATATCAGGCAAAGTATCAATAAATACTGCAAATATAGCACAACTTCAAACATTAACAGGTATTGGTGAAACAAAAGCACAAGCTATTATTGATTATAGAATCAAAAATGGAGATTTTAAAAAAATAGATGATTTACTTAATGTATCTGGAATAGGGGCGGCAACATATGATAAAATTAAGGAAAATATTACTTTATAAATCATTATATTTAATAATATTTGTTTGTGCAATAATATATGTTTTTGGATTTATAAAAATATATAATAATAAATGCAGTATAAAACCAAATAATATAACGGGAAAAATAATTAGTCAGAAAATAAGTGGTAATAAATTAGTACTAGAAATAAAATCCAAAGATAAGTTACTTGCCACTTATTTTTTTAAGACTAAAAAAGAAAAAGACAATTATAATAATAAATTAGGGGATTTAATATATATAAAAGGTACTTTATCATATCCAAAAAACAACACAAATTATAATCTATTTAATTACAAAAAATATTTACTAACTAAAAGAATAAAATGCTTAATGAAAGTTGAATCAATAAATAAAATTAAAAATAATAAAAACATATTTTTTCTACTAAAACAAAAATTAATAGATAGAATTAACTCCTTTACTAAGACAAATAATTATTTAGAAAATTTAGTTATGGGAAGTAATTCACAAATAGAAAAAGAAGTACTAGAAAGTTATAGAACAATTGGAGTATCCCATTTATTTGCAATATCTGGTATGCATATATCATTTTTATCTTTAATATTATTAAATATATTAAAAAAATTAAAAATACATGAAGAAAAAAGATACTTTATTGTATTTATATTTGTTCTTTTTTATATGTTTTTAACTAATTTTATACCACCAATGATGGTTGCAAGTATATTTTTCTTTTTACTTTCTATAAATAAAATATACTATTTCCAAATAGATACAGTGTATATTTTTTTACTTTCTATATCAATTAATTTACTTATTAATCCATTTATTATTTATAGCATTGGTTTTTTATTTTCATCAATAATAAGTTTCTTTTTAATAATATCTAGAGAGCTTTTTAGTAAAAATAAAAACTATATACTAAATTTATTAATGGTATCTGTAGTTGCATTCTTAGCAAGTATACCGATAATATCAAATTATTTCTATGAAATTAATTTGGCATCTCCAATTATTAATCTTATATATGTACCGTATGTTACATTTTTACTTTTTCCAATGTGTATATTAACCCTTATAATACCGCAATTAGAAAATATATTATATTTAATGATTAACTTAATAGAGGATACCTCTATATATTTGTCTTCTTTTTCACAATTAAAAATAATTATTTCAAAATCAAATATATTCATATATATTGTTTTTTATTTATCGCTTTTTACATTAATAATAACTAAGAAGAAAAAGTCATCTCTATTAATAATTATATTAGTAATTTTATATTTAAGTAATGTTGCGTACTTTAATAATAAACACACAGTATATTTGTTAGA
>CAYNHX010000043.1:0-6186 GCA_964397275.1 uncultured Muribaculaceae bacterium
GCAAAAACATATGGTATTACTTTTTTGATAAAAGATAACATTACTCTTCATTCTCCTTTTGAAAATTTGAAAATGTACTTGTGTTTTTTTCAAATAAAACATCTATTTTTTTAGTAGGTCCATTTCTATTTTTTCCTATTATAAACTCTGTTTCACTAACATTGTCTTCTCTTCTTAAATCCTTATTATAATAGTCATCTCTATATAAAAATGCTACTAAGTCAGCATCTTGTTCAATTGATCCTGATTCTCTTAAATCACTCATTAATGGTCTTTTATCTTCTCTTGCTTCAACAGCTCGAGATAATTGTGCAAGTGCAATTACTGGAATGCCCAATTCAAGTGACATTGTTTTTAAACTTCTAGATATTTCAGAAACTTCCTGCTGTCTTGAATATGCACCTCTTGTTGTTACAGAAACCAGCTGTAAATAATCAATTACTACTAATCCTAACCCTTCTTCAGAAGATGCTAATCTTCTACATTTTGCTCTTATTTCACCAATCGTTATTGCGGGTGTATCATCAATGTAAACATATGTATCATTTAATAATGATATTGCCTCATTTAGTTTTTTCCAATCGTTGTGTTCTAATCGTCCCGTCCTCATTTTATAACCATCTATTTTTGCAATAGATTGTAGTATTCTATTTGTTAATTGCTCTGCACTCATTTCCAAATTAAATATAGCTACAGTCTTTTTTTCTTGAATGGCTGCATAAGTTGCAATATTTAATGCAAAAGATGTCTTACCCATAGCTGGTCTTGCTGCTACAATAATTAACTGGTTAGGTTGTAATCCTGAAGTTAATTTATCGAATCCATAGATTCCAGTAGCCAAACCAGTAATTTCTGCACCCTTTTCTGCTAACTTTTCTAAATTGCTTTGTTCTCTTGCAATAACATCTTGTATTCTATGAAACTCTGTGCTTTTTCTTCTTTTGGACACATCAAATATTTTCATTTCTGCTTCATCTAGTACTTCATTAACTGGTTCATCAGTAATATATGCTTTTGATGCTATATCTGTTGAAACTTCAATTACTTTTCTTAATATTGCCTTATCTCTAACTATGTTAATATAGTAGTCAATATTTGCTGCGGATGGAAGAGAGTCAATTATTTCTGATAAATATTCGACATTACCAACTTCGCTTAACATCTTTTTGTCAGATAACTTATTAGTTACAATTGTAATATCTATAGGTGTTCTTTTATCATTTAATTCAACAAGTACACCGTATATTTTTGAATTCGCATCACTATAAAAAGAATCAACATCTAATTCATCACAAACTTTTTGTAATGCGTCTTTTGATAAAAAGGCTGCCCCCAATACTGCTTTTTCTGCATCTAAATTATATGGCATATTTCTGTTTTTCATAAGTCACCTTTATTTTTCTACTAATATACTCAATACTACCTCTACTTTATTATGTAATACAATTCTAATATTATGCACTCCCAAGCTCTTAATTGGATTATCTATGACTATTTCTCTTTTATCTATATTATATCCTCTTTTTCCTAGCTCTTCTGATATGTGTTTTGATGATATGGTTCCAAATATTTGATTCTTTTCTCCTGCTTTTACTTTAAATACAAACTTTTCTTCTTCTAATTTCTTTTTGATTTCATTATTTTTTTTTATGTTTTCTTCTTCCTCTTTTTTATGCTTTTCATTATTTATTTCAAGATTTTTTTTGCTTTGTTCGGTATATGCTTGTGCTATCCCATTCGGTATAAGATAATTCTTCGCATATCCATCACTTACTTCTTTTATTTCCCCTTCTTTTGCAGTCTTTTTTAGTGCTTTTAAAAATATTACTTTCATAACTACCTCCAAATACTACTTGTACTTAATATTATACTATAAATTATTATTTTATGAAACAAAAAACACTTTATAAAGTGTTTTATTTAACAAACGGTATTAAAGCCATAAATCTTGCTCTTTTAATTTGATTAGCAATATGTCTTTGATGTGCTGAACAAGCCCCTGTAACTCTTCTTGGTAATATCTTCCCTTTTTCATTAATATATTTTTTAAGTATTTCTACATCTTTATAATTAACATCATTACCTGCACACATTTGACATATTTTTTTCTTTTTGTGATAAAACTCTGCCATTATTTCCTCCCTTTAAAATGCGATATCATCATCGCTTACTTCTATACTTTCATTCCCAAAATTTTCATAAATATCATCAGATATATTTGTAGTTTCAACTTCTTTATTACCAAAATCCGCAGGAGTTAACTCAATATTATTACCTCCTGATTGGCTATTTTTTGAATCTAAAAATTGTACTCTATCTGCAACTACTTCTGTAATATAAACTCTTTTTCCGTCTTTGTCCTCATAGTTTCTAGTTTGTATTCTTCCATCAACAGCTACTAAAGAACCTTTTGTTATATATTTTTTAATATTTTCTGCTTGTTTTTGAAAAGCGACTACATTAATAAAATCGGTTTCTTTTTGTCCTTGCTGATTAGTATATTGACGACTAATTGCTACAGTAAAGTTTGCAATAGCAGCATTACTACTTGAATATCTAAGTTCTGGATCTTTTGTTAATCTACCAATTAAAAAAGCTTTATTCATATTTTTTACCTTCCTTAATCTTCTTTTGTTATTAAATGTCTAATAATATCTTCACTTATTAATGCTAAACGTTCAAATTCTTTAATTGCTTCGCTATCCGGTGTTTCAATATTTATTAAATAATAATAACCTGCTTTATGTTTTTTGATTTCGTATGCCAAATCTTTTTTACCAAGATCTTTTTTTGAAATTACTTTTGCTTTTTTAGAAGTTAATACTTTTTCAAAGTCACTTTCAACTTTTTTTAAAGCACTTTCTTCTAAATCCGGTCTTACAATAAACATTATTTCGTACTTCATTTTTCCTCCTCTTCTGGTCTATCGGCTTTCTTTTTGAAAGCAAGAGAGTAAATTAATTACTCGCTTATGTATTATAACAAAAAAAAAGTTTAAAGTAAACTTTTTTATATATTAAATCTGAAAAAACAAATATCTCCATCTCGCATTATATATTCTTTACCTTCTAATCTCATTTTTCCATTATCTTTGCATGCTTTTTCACTACGATACTTTTCCATATCAGAAAAACTAATTACTTCTGCTCTAATAAATCCTCTTTCGAAGTCTGTATGAATTATACCTGCACATTCTGGTGCTTTCATTCCATTTTTAAATGTCCAAGCTCTTACTTCCTTTGGACCTGCTGTAAAATATGTAGCAAGATTTAGCAATGAATATGATGCTTTTATTAAATTATCAAGCCCACTATTTTCAATACCAATTTCTTTAAAAAATTCTTTCTTTTCTTCATCTGAAATATCACTTAGTTCTGACTCTATTTTTGCACATAATACCACTACTTCAGAATTGTCTTTTTTTGCATGTTCTTTTACAATATTGACATACTCATTAATTTTATTGATATCTTCTTCTTTAATATTTGCAACATATATTATTGGTTTTGCAGTTAACAAGTTGTAATTCTTTATATATTTGATTTCGTCCTTACTAAATTCTAAATTTCTAACTAGTTTATTGCTTTCCAATGCTTCTTTTATTTTATGTAAGATATTCGTTTCAAAAAGAGCATCTTTATCTTTTGAAGCTAATGCTTTTTTTTCTATTTTATCTAATCTTGATTGTATTTGCTCTAAATCAGAAAATATAAATTCTAAATCTATTATTTCAATATCTCTTTTTGGATCCGCATTACCTTCTACATGAATAATATTATCATCATCAAAACAACGTACAACTTCGCATATTGCATCAACTTCTCTAATATGAGATAAAAATTTATTCCCTAATCCTTCTCCTTTTGATGCTCCTTGAACTAGCCCTGCTATATCCGTGAATTCAAATGTTGTAGAAACTAAACTCTTTGGTTTATTTATTTCAAATAAAACAGCTAGTCTGCTGTCGGGGACCTCAACTACACCAACATTTGGTTCTATTGTAGCAAAAGGATAATTGGCAGATAAAACTCTTTGCTTTGTTATAGCATTAAATAAAGTAGATTTACCAACATTTGGTAAACCAACTATTCCTGCGGTAAGCGACATAAATATCCCCCCTTAAATACCAGGTAATACATTTGGCCCAATTGGAATACCTATTATATACCAACTCACAATAATAAATAACCAAGTTAATCCTAAGAAGAGAAAATATGGCATTAATTTTGAATAACATGACCCAATATTAAACTCATTTTTATCAACTGTATATATTTCTATAAATCCAACAAAAAGAGCAAAATATACAAATGTTGGGGAAATCATTTTAGATATTGAGTCTCCAGCCCTAAATACTAGTTGTGCAAATTCGGGATTTATATTTGCTTCCATAACAAGGGGCATTATACTTGGCGCAAATATTGACCACTTTGCAATAGTATTTGGCAAAAATATATTTGATATTATTGTAAATAATATTAATATTAATATTAGTGGTATAAATGAAAAGTTTGTTATTTTAATTAAATTGGCAAGCAAAGAAGTAACTAAATAGCCAATATTTGTTTCTTTGAAAATATATACAAATTGTGATGCAAAAAACAATATTAATAACATGGAACTATTTTCTTTTAAATAACTATTAGTTAGATTAATAACGTGCCTAAACTTACTAACCATTCCCACTATTATTCCATATATAAATCCTTGTAAAAATATTAATAAGGAGAATATATATAATGATCCCTGCATAAATGGTGATGTATTTGAAAATAAACTTAAAACATAATTCGTTTCTGATTTATCAAGTAAAAATCCAATATATCCGCTACTATTTGGTATTATACCAATAATAATTATTGCAATATAAACAAGCGTTATTATCAATGCACCAAGTAGTCCTTTTTTTTCTAACTCATTTGTAATAACAACTTCTTCCTCTTCAAAAGTATTTCTTCCTAGTTTCTTAACTGTTATTTTCTCAGTAACATATGTGCATGCTAATGCAAGAATTAGTGTCATAGCAATAATAAAATATAAATTTGACGAACCAGAAACTATATATTCAAAATCTATTAATTTAGCACTTGCTTCTGTATAATTAGCTAAATTATAATCTATTGCTGTTAAAAATACATTTGCTCCTATTCCACCAGAAATAGCTGCAAATGTATGCAATATTCCAGTTATTGGATTTCTATTTAAAGACATAAATAAAACTGCACCAATTGGTATCAAAATTGCATAACTAAACTCTGAACCAAAGCCAGCAATTATACAAACTAAAGAAAAAATGTACACAACCAAAAACTTGGGAATTTTCTTAGTTAGTTTAGTAAATAGTGTGTTTAAAAAACCCGTTTTAAATGCAATACCAATTGATACTGCTGATATAATAAATACTGAAAGCGGAGTAAAACCAACAACACTAATAATAATATTTTTAATAATATCAATTATTCCGTTAATACTTAAAAATGATTTAACGACCTCTACTGTGCTTTCTACCTCACCAGTTACTAAAGTTAGTGAATCATGTGTTGATTGTACCTTAAGGATAGATAATATTCCACTAACTAATATTGTTATTATAGTCAAAATAATATAGTAAATTACCGGATGGAAACCTTTTTTAATTCCCTTTTTCAAATTATTTTACCTCCGTTACTTTTTTAATCTTCTTATTAAAATCAATTCTTGGTATTATTATACATCTCCCACATTTAATACATTTTATTTTTATATCAACACCAACTCTAATTATTTCAAAATCACTATTTTTACACGGGTGTTCTTTTTTAAGTTTTACAATTGATCCAACAGTATAATTAGTTTGCATAAGTTATTCTACCTCTATATCAATTATCTCTAATATTCTATCCAAATCTTCCTTTGTAGCAAATGAAATATGTATTTTATTGCCTGATATGGCTACTTTAGTGCCTAGTTTTTCCTTCATGGCATTTTCTATATATAAATATTCCTTGTTTCTTGCTTCTTTTTTTATAATTATAGGTGTGTTTCTTTTAAACTCTTTTGATTCTGCTAATTTTTCTAAATCTCTTACGCTTAAATCTTCATATACGATTTTATTTGCAAGTTCTTTTATTTGCTCATAATCTTCTAATTTACTTAATAATCTTGCATGTCCCATGCTTATTTTGTTATATAAAATCATATCTTGTA
>CAYNHX010000044.1:0-474 GCA_964397275.1 uncultured Muribaculaceae bacterium
CCTGGTATAAACACAAATTCATATTTTCCCAGGATGTATCCCTTGCTCTGACCGGAGGAATTATAGACTCCACGTGTTTCATTGACGATAATGCCTTTGCCAATGATGAAACCGCTCAGTTTATGAATGAGGTTTTTGTTAATCACAAAAACGCCAATTTGCCTTCCTATGATGTTGGGGCCGCGGCAGAGCTTGAAATTTCAAAATTAGTTGAAGAAGAAGATGAAATAGCAAAAAGTAGACTTGCAGAAGCAAATCTTCGTCTTGTAGTATCTATTGCTAAAAGATATGTTGGGCGTAATTTATCTTTTCTTGATTTAATACAAGAAGGTAACTTAGGGTTATTAAAAGCAGTTGAAAAGTTTGATGCAACAAAAGGATATAAATTTTCTACTTATGCAACTTGGTGGATAAGACAAGCAATAACAAGAGCAATTGCGGACCAAGCAAAAACAATTAGAGTTCCAGTTCATA
>CAYNHX010000044.1:484-902 GCA_964397275.1 uncultured Muribaculaceae bacterium
TGAAACAATAAATAGACTTAAAAAAGTTCAAAGACAACTTACTATAGAACTTTCTAGAGAGCCAACAGAGACAGAACTTGCAAAAAAAATGAACATTTCAGAAGAAAAAGTAAGAGAAATATTTAAAATATCCCAAGATCCACTTTCTCTTGAAACTCCAATTGGAGAAGAAGAAGATTCTCATTTAGGAGATTTTATACCAAATGATAGTATGAGCCCAGAAGACTATGCAATTAATGAGGTATTAAAAGATGAAATATCTGGTCTTTTAAAGACTTTAACGCCAAGAGAAGCAGAGGTATTGAAATTAAGATTTGGATTAAATGGTGGAACTTGTCATACATTAGAAGAAGTTGGTAATATATTTGGTGTAACAAGGGAAAGAATAAGACAAATTGAGGCCAAAGCATTAAGAAAA
>CAYNHX010000044.1:912-5791 GCA_964397275.1 uncultured Muribaculaceae bacterium
AAAGTTAAGACACCCATCTAGATCTAGAAAACTAAAAGATTATTTAACTGATTAAACAAATAAAAAATATTTGTTTTTTTATTGTGATATGATATAATTATAAAAGAATAAATTAGTGGGTGGTGAGTATGTGCTAGATATTATATTATTACCATTTTTAATAATATATAAAATTTTTATAGTATTAGTAAAAACACCATACTACTTTTTTCTTGGTTTAAAAACAGTATTAATACCAAAATTTAAGAAAAAAGAAGTAAAAGAAAAAATCAGTGAAGAAAAGCCAGAAAATAAAATAGTAATTAAAAGTGAAAAAGATAAAGCAAAAGATATAAAACTTCATAGAAAAAAAGAGAAAAGATGAAGAAAAAAGAAAACAATTAGAAGCAAAAGCAAAAGAAAAGGAAGAATTAAATAGTAGATTAAAAAGAGAGAAACAAAATGTTTTTACGTCTAAAAATAAATTAAAAGAAGCAAGGTTAGAAGATAGAGAAAAAAGAAAAGAAGATAAAAAGAAAAGTAAAGGAATATTTGGTATATTTATTAACATATATAATAATTTTTCTTTTGTAAAAAATAGACAAAACGAATTAAATATGAAAAAAGAGATGCTTCTTTCTGATTTTAATAATAAAAAAGAAGAAAGAGGAACTCAAAATATTTTATATAAATATTTAGCAAAAAATAGTCAAGGTTTATTAGAAAAGGGAAGTTTTGAAGCACTTTCAAAAATAGATGTACAATCCTTTCTAATGAGCGAAGGATATGAAGTATATGAAATAACACCAATAAAATCAATTTTTCATAGTGGTTTTAGCGAAATTGGATTTGGTAGTTTTAAATTTAAAAAGACAGCATTAATATTTTATCTAACACAACTTTCTGCATATGTTAAATCGGGTATACCTCTTGCAGAATCAGTTAAAATTATTTCTGGTCAATGTAAAAAGGTAGAAGAAAAAAAAGCATGGAAGGCAATTGTATACGATTTAACAATGGGTGAATCATTTAGTGGTGCTATGGAAAAAAGAGGTACTGCTTTTCCAAAATTATTAGTAAATATGATTAAAACAGCAGAGATGACAGGTAATTTAACTGAAGTTTTAGATGACATGGCAGATTATTATTCTGAGACTGAAAAGACAAGAAAACAAATGATTTCTGCAATGATGTATCCTACATTAGTATTTATATTATCTATATTAATAATATCATTTATATTAATGTGGGTTGTACCTCAGTTTACAAGTATGTATAAGGATTTAGGAAGCAAGGTACCTAGTATTACTAAGTTTATTTTAACAATAAGTTTATTTTTAAAACAAAATGGATTATATATGTTTTTAGTAATAATAGTTGTTATGTTCTTATATTCATTACTATATAGGACAGTAAAAGTATTTAGATTATCAATGCAATCATTTTTTATGCACGTACCTATAATAGGTAATATTATGATATATAATGAGGTAACAATATTTACAAAAACATTTGCAAATTTAATTAATCATAACGTATTTATTACAGATTCTGTTGAAATATTAAGCAAAATAACAGATAATGAAGTATATAAGTTATTAGTACTAGATACCCTTACTAATTTAGCATCAGGAGAAACAATTTCAGCGTCTTTTAAAGATCAATGGGCATTTCCTGATTTAGCATACCAAATGTTAATTACTGGTGAAAAAACAGGTAGATTAGGTAGTATGATGGAGAGAGTATCAGATTATTATCAGGAGCAACATCAAACAGCAATTACTAGAATGAAAGCATTTATAGAACCAATATTAATTATATGTTTAACTGTTATAATTGGATTTATATTATTATCAGTTATTATCCCTATGTTTGGTATGTATGAGGCTTTATAGAGGAAAAGAATATGAATTATATATACATTATTTCAATATTTATTATAGGCATAGTCATAGGCTCATTTTTAAATGTAGTAGGGTATAGATTACCAAATAATATGTCTATAATTTATCCTCCATCTCATTGTCCAAAATGTAATAATAGATTAAAATGGTATGATTTAATACCTATATTATCTTTTATAATGTTAGGGGGCAAATGTAGAAAATGTAAAAAAGAAATATCTTATATATATCCTCTTTTTGAACTTATTACTGGTGTATTATATGTGTATGCATATATTTCTTTTGGAATTAGTATTGAATTTATAATGGCACTAATTTTTATATCTTCTTTAATAATAATAACAATAAGTGATATTAAATATATGGAAATACCAGATCAAATATTTGTATTTTCCATACCAATAATTGTGCTAATAAAAATAGTAATTTTATTTATTAATGAAAGAATGACACTGCTTAGTGTATCTAATATTTTTTTAGATATTATTATTTCATTTTTAGTAATAATAACTATAAAGTTTTTAGGAGATAAGTTGTTTAAAAAAGAATCACTTGGTGGAGGAGATATTAAACTAATGTTATTAATTGGTGCTGTTATTGGTTATAAATTATCTATTATAGTAATATTTTTAGCATCGTTTTTAGCATTACCAGTTGCAATAATAATATTATTAAAACATAATAAAAATATATTACCATTTGGTCCTTTTCTATCTTTAGCAGCAATAATAATATTATTAAGTAAAATAGATATTAATAATATTATTAGTATATTAAATTAAAAAGAAGAGTTATATTAACTCTTCTTTAATATTTTGATTAATTTGATCAGATATTCCTTGATTACTAACAATATCTTTAGGATCTTTAATGTTTCTTGTATTTAAATTTACTATATTCTTAGTAATGATTTTTTCGTTTTCATCATCAAGTTCAACAACTTTAAGTACTTCCTCTAGTGTTGTATATCCACTAATAACTTTTTCCAAACCATCTTGTATTAATGTAGCAACATCTTTTGTATAAACTAGTGATCTTAGCTCATCTTTTCTCATACCATTAGTTATAGCATCCCTAATTTCTTGTGTTATCAAAAGTACTTCTTGCAGAGCTATTCTGCCTCTATAACCACCTTCACAAGAATCACAACCTTGTCCAACTGATATCTCATCAACATCTTTATTTAAAACCTTTTTAAATAATTCTTTTTCATATTCTATAGTAGGTCTTTTAACTGCACATTTATGACATATTCTTCTTGCTAATTTTTGTGATACAATACCAGTTAATGCACTAGATAGTAAATATCTTTCAACTTCCATATCTAGTAATCTTTCTATTGTATTTAGCGATGTATTAGTATGTAATGTAGATAGTACTAAATGTCCTGTAATAGATGCTCTAACTGCTATTTTAGCTGTTTCATTATCACGAATCTCACCAATCATTATTATATCTGGATCTTGTCTTAAAATAGACCTTAAAGAGTTTGCAAAATCAAGACCAATTTCTGGATTAACTTGTACCTGACTAATACCTTCAATATCCATTTCAACTGGGTCTTCAACAGTAACTAGATTTACTTTCTCACTATTTAACATTTGTATAATTGAATAAACAGTAGTAGATTTACCAGATCCAGTAGCACCAGTGACTAAGATAATACCACTTGGAACAGATATCATTTTTAACATTTTTTCATAATTGCTTTCTGTAAATCCAAGATTATCAAGTCCTTTTAAACTTAATGTATAGTCTAAAATACGGACCTCAATTTTTTCACCTTTACTGGTAGGAAGAGAAGACACACGAAGATCAAGTGCCGTATCTTGTAATATAGTTTTAATAGCACCATCTTGAGGTAATCTGGTTTCAGTAATGTTCATACCAGCAAGTATTTTTAATCTTGTAATTAAGTTTCTTTTTAGTGTATTAGGAACTGTTGTATAGTTTAATAACACACCATCAACTCTTATTCTAACTTTTAAAAACTCTGCAGTTGGTTCAAAGTGTATATCACTGGCTCCTCTTTTTGCGGAATCAATAATAATTTCATTTGCAACCTCTACAATAGGTAGTTTTTCATAGTCAAATTCTCTTATCATAAAACACACCTCTATTTATTCTTTTACTATCTAGATTTTATTACAAATATATTATATAATAATACTTGAAATATAGCAATAAAAAAATAATAGGAGTAAATATGAAGAACAAAAAGGGTTTTTTCTTGGCAGAAGCTATTGTAATAACTTCATTAGTAGCATTAACTATAACTTTAATGTATCCACAAGTTGCTAATAGATATGAAAGAATGAAATCAAAATTAGTATATTATAATAGAGCACCAGATGTATATGCTGCAGATTATATTATTGAAAATCAGAGTGTTTTAATTAATTCTGCTAATTTCACTTTAAATGGTACGAATTTTACATGTTATAAAGATTTTGGTGCTAATTATTATAGATATGAATTAGCTTCCATAAATCCCAATAGTTATTATTTAGAGCAAATAATACAAAGTGATAGTATTACAAATATAACAAATAACTATTTAACCATTGATATAAATCTTAAAAAATATTTAAATAGCATGGAAAGTCCAACAAGTGGTAATATTTTTATATTTGTTTTTAATTATGGCGATAACAAAAGAAGATATGCTATATTATCAAGAACAGAAAATTTAAGTATTTCATTTGGCACTTGCACACTGGAATAGGAGATATTATGAAAAATAAAAAGGGGTTTTCTTTAGTTGAACTTATAGTAGCAGTTGCAATAGTATCTGCACTTTCAATATATTTTTATAGAATAATATTTGTATTATATTCTAAATATAATGAAATTTCAAAAGAGCAAAATAATATTGTAAATGAAACTTATATAACAAGACTTATTTATGATGCTTTAAATAAAAGTGAAACTACTTGGAGTATTTCTGCAGCACAAGATAGCAATGAAATAGTATTTAATGATGGGACTAATATAAA
>CAYNHX010000044.1:5801-6177 GCA_964397275.1 uncultured Muribaculaceae bacterium
CTAATTATCATGTGATTGAAGGTGCTACTAGTATACAAATTACTAATATGAATGTTAATTCTGCTGTTGCTAATTTTAATAAAAATACCCTTAATGCTGGAAACAATTCTGTTTTATTTGAGCCGAATTTTGGCAGCAAAAATTATATAATATATATATATTATTATAAACAGCCATAAAATTGGTTTTTTTTATTAAAAATGATATAATTTATTTATGGTGAAATTATGAATAGAAGCGATGTAGATATTACAAAAGTTAGTCCAATGATGAAACAATACTTAGATATTAAAGAGCAAAATGAAGATGTTATTTTGTTTTTTAGACTTGGTGATTTTTATGAAATGTTTTTTGAAGATGAAAAAGTTATATCAAA
>CAYNHX010000045.1:0-5892 GCA_964397275.1 uncultured Muribaculaceae bacterium
TGCTGGGTTTTACATCACCAGAAGGATGATTATGTATGCATATTATAAATGATGCTGAAAGTAAATATGCTTCTTTAAACACTTCTCTAGGATGTACTAAGCTTCTATTAATTGTACCTTTAAATAGTAATTTACTCTCTATTAGTCTTTTATTATTATCTAAGTATATACAATAAAAACATTCTTGAAATATATTAATAAATATTTGTTTAAAATATTCATATATTTTTTCTGCATTATCAAATATTATATTATTATTATCTTTTTCATAATATACTCTTTTTCCTAGTTCTAATGCGGCCAAAAGATATGTTGCTTTTACCTTACCTATTCCTTTTATTTTAATTAATCTATTGATAGTAATATTTTTTAAATCACTTATATTTTTAATATCTTTTATAATATTATTTGCAATTGAAGTAACAGAATTATTTTTAGTACCTGTTTTAAGTATTATAGAAAGTAATTCCGTATTTGATAAGTTAATAACCCCATTAGTTATTAATCTTTCTCTAGGGCGTTCAAAAAGGGGAATATCTTTAATAAAATAATTCATAATATCACCATATATATTATTCAATAAAAAAAAGCAATTTACTCAATTACTCTTCTAATATATCTTGTATTTTATTTACTACTTCAAATATTGATATTTCTTCAATAATATCTTTTGTTCTTTCTTTTAATTCAAGCATACTGTTTTCAATTGCCTTACCAATAGTAACTCTAATTGGGATTCCAATTAAATCACTATCATTAAATTTTATACCTGGTCTTTCTATTCTATCATCAAGAATAGTATCTATATTATCTTTTAATAATTCATTATAAAGATGTTCTGCTGCTTCTTTTTGTTTGCTATTATTTATATCAATAACTGCAATATATACTTTATATGGTGCTACTTCTGCTGGCCATATTATTCCCTTATCATCATGTTTTTGTTCAACAATTGCAGATATTGCTCTTCCAATACCAAATCCATAACTACCCATGACAACAGAATTTAAATTGTTATTAGCATCTAAATATTTTAAATCAAAACTATCTGAATATTTAGTACCAAGTTTAAATATATTCCCAACTTCTATACCTTTACTAACACATAATTTAGAACCACACTTAGGGCATATATCATCATTTTCTATATATCTAATATCTGCAACTATAAGATAATTAAAATCTTCTAAGTTGACATTTTTATAATGATAATCTGTTTTATTAGCTCCTATTATAAAGTTTTTCATACCCATTATTTCATTATCTAGTATAACCGGTATTGTCATATTAATTGGCCCTAAATAGCCTAATGTTAGATCCAAATTACTTATTTCTTCATCTGTTGCAAGTTCCACACTACTGGCATTTAATAATTTCATTAATTTATTTTCATTAACTTCTCTATTACCACGAACAAGTACTGCATAAAAATTAGTATCTACTTTATATATTAATGTTTTAGCAAATTTTTCTTCTTTTTCAAATAACAACTGTGATACTTCTTTTATTGTTTTGGCGCCTTCTGTTTTAATTAACTCTCTTGGTTTAACTTCTTCATCACTAGCTTCCTTTGAAATACACTCTGCTATATCTATATTGGATGAAAAATCACACTTATCACAATATACTAATACATCTTCTCCAATATCAGTTGTTGCTTGAAATTCTTCTGATAATGATCCTCCCATTGCACCAACATCGGATTTTACTATTTTATAATTAATACCAAGTCTTGCAAATATTTTTTTATATGCATTTTTAAATGTTTCATATGATTTGTCTAATCCATCATCGTTAAGATCAAAGCTATAGGCATCTTTCATTATAAATTCTCTTACTCTAAGAAGTCCAAATCTTGGTCTTGTTTCATCTCTAAATTTATTCTGAAATTGATATAATGAAAATGGTAAATCTTTATAAGATTTTACTTTTAATGTTGCTGCAATTGTAAATAACTCTTCATGAGTTGGAGCAAGACAATATGTTTTATCAAACTTATCCTTTAATTTAAACATATCATCTCCAAAAGCATTATTACGACCTGATTTATTATATACTTCTTCTTGTATTAAAGATGGCATTAATAATTCTTGTGAATTAATATTATCCATTTCTTCTCTAATTATATTTTCAATATTTTTTAATACTTTATAACCAAGTGGCATATAAATATAGATGCCTGCAGAACTTTTTTTAATCATTCCACTTTTAATAAGTAAATTATCACTAATACAGTCCTCAGATTCTTTTACTTGTCTTAATGTATAAAAAAAGCTGTTACTTAATCTCATTAATATCACCTCATATTATTATAAATTATAGCATAAATATAAATATAAAAAAAGAATAAATTATTTATTCTTTTGTTTTTTTACTAGTACAGGTACCTTATTATTTTTTAATTTTTCTAAAGCATTCTGTTTATTTATAGTTATAATAACAAGATCTCTATCACTATATGCAATATAGTTACGTGCTGATGCAAATAACATAGCATCTTCTATTTCTTTTTCAACATTTTCTACATCAGACATACTCTTTTTAAAAGTATCTTCAATATCAGAAAATGAAGTTCTTGTAATTCCTATACTTGCTAATTTAAATATTATATCAACTATAACTGTTGTTGAATCAATTTTTTTAGGAAAAGCACCAAAATTAAAACTTCTATTCATATTATCAACACCAATCTCTTCCTAAACATTTATTTAAGAAGATAGTATGATAACATAAAAAAATACTTTTGTAAAGTATCTCTTATTAATATTTAATTAACTAAAATTATTATTGTGTTTGACTTGTTCCTTTTCTCATTTTAACGACTCCATTATCTATATACCAAATATATGACGTTTCAAGCGTAGTATTAAATCCTGCATTACTATATATTGTAAGATTCGCTATATCAGATTCTGATGCGTCTTTCCCATTTTTCGATTGAACATTTGTGCTTGTTACAGTTGCACCATTTACTTTTATTTTTTGACCCTCAATATTTAAAGCATAACTATAAAAGGTAGAATATGTTGCAGGAGCTGCTCCGTAAATACGTCCAACATCTTTTGTACCGGTTATGTTTCCATCCCTAAGCACACTTCTTACATCTATTCCAATGTATGTATAACCAACTATACCACCTACATATTGTGTACCAACTACATTACCATCAGCAGCAACATACATAATATCAGAGGAGCTTGTATTTTCGCCAGTTACTAAACCAACCATTGATGAACCCGTAATATTACTATTTTTTATATTCATATTTCTTATTCCACCATCATTTCGTCCTACAATACTACCCAACCAATGGGTTCCTGTTATATTTATATTTTCAACATTTAATCCCAAAATATATCCATCATTATATGCAATTAATCCTAAACATGATGCCTCTGGTATATTAATATCAATATTACTAAATTTGTATCCGAATCCCCTAAAAATAACATCATATTTATCTCCATAAGTACTAAGCATATAAAAATGCTTATCACTAAAATCAATATCAGTCATTAATCTAAAATATTTACTATTACCATAATCCATTCTTGTTAAGGCCATTTTATAGTCTTCATAATCTTCAATTAACCATGGGCTGCTTGTATCACCAGTACCAGAAAGAGTAAAAGTTATTGGATTATTTATAGTTGATTTTAATACCATTATATTAGAATCATTATCTATATAATCAAAATAATAACCATCTCCATCATCATCACCTGATATATATGTATCATAAATCATGCTTAAAAAATTAATATCATCAATTTCAGATAGATTATTTATATTTGAACCATTATATGAATAACTACTTTTGCTTGAAATAGTTGATCCATTTACTGTAACATCTGGATAAGAAAAAGTTAAGAATCTATTTGTGGGATTTGTTATACCAATTCTTGAATATCCAATATTTCTATAACAATTACTACAGTTTGAAGAATTAATTCCACTTATTGAGCCCCCAATATTTATTCCTTTTATTGTTGATTGATAGATTATATATATATATCCAATTAATCCACCAACATATTGACTACCTTTTACATTCCCTTTTACTATAATACCATTCATTACTGCACTACCATTTACATAACCTGATGCTAATCCAACACATGTACTACCCAAAACATTTCCATCAATTACTTTTGAATTAATTAAATATGTAGCATCAAGATATCCAACTATTGCCGCAGTATATTGAGCTCCAGTAATGTTAGCATTGTATAAATTTATTTGTCTTAGTGATGCACTTAATACCTTGCCGAAAAAGCCGACATAATTTGATTCCGGTCTATTTATATATAGATTATTAATTGATTTAAAATTTCCATCAAATATACCTTTAAATGCATATGTATTATTACCAATTGGTAAAAAGCCTTTACCTGTTGTTAATTCTACTTTTAATCCTTCAATCTGACTATTACCATTTATATCTCCGTAACTTTCATCAAGATAATTTACATAAGAATCATTACTATTAAAATCAAGATTATTTACTAATTTAAAATATTTACTGACATATAAATTACCACCTGCAACATTATTTGATAAAGTAACAATATCTTCAATACTTTTTATTAAATACGGATCTCCTGATGTGCCTGTACCATCAAATGTACCAGGATTAGAATCAGTAATCTCTGTATAACTTGGGACTGGAATTCTAATTGTAATTGGTAATTGACTAATTATTTTATCATTTTCATCTTTTAGTTGATAATTAATAGGATAGTCACCAGGAACAAAAGGATTAATAACTACTTTGTTTGATATAACAAGTTTTTGCCCTGCTTCTAATTCTTTACCTAATGTTAAATCATTAAAATCAATATCATTTAAATTTATTCCATCATTCAGTATATAGATATTATCCCCTATATCATTAAAAGATGAAGTTAAAATATTAATATTATTAGCAGTTAACAATGTGGGTTGTGCTATTTTATCATCTAATGAGTTTTTAAATAACCCATTTGTTGAATCAAATAATGCATATATTAATAATATTAATATTAAAAATATTATTAATAAAGAATATAATATTGTACTTACTGCAAAACCCTTTTTATTTAATCTCATAACACACCTCTTTACTATCTTTATATATAATAACATTTTATTTAATATTTTTCAATAAAAAAATAAAAATGAGAATTATTTTTTCTCATTTTTAAATAAATCATTATATATTTCATCATAATTTGATACTAAGTTAATATTAATATTTTTTAATATTTCTTTTGGTACTTCTTCTAAATCTTTTTCGTTTTCTTTTGGTATATATACTTTTTTAATATTTGATCTATATGCCCCAATTAATTTTTCTTTTATCTTACCTACTGGAAATATTCTACCGGTTAAAGATATTTCACCAGTTAATGCAATATCACTTGGTATTATTTTGTTTTTTATCACACTTATTATTGCTGTTGTAAGTGCAGTACCAGCAGATGGCCCGTCTTTTGGCACTGCTCCTTCTACTGCATTAATATGTAATGAATTACTATTAAATATATCATCATCATATTTAATTATTTTCTTATTACTTTTAATATACCCTAATGCTATTTTAGCACTTTCTTTCATTACATCACCTAAAGATCCGGTTAATATTATTTCTTCTTTGCCTTTATATATTACAACCTCTATTGGAAGTATATCACCACCATATATTGAATATGATAATCCATTCACAATACCTGGTTTTTTATACTCTTTATTTTCTGTATAAAAATATTTCTTTGAACCAAGATAATTTTTAATATCTTTTTCGCTTATCTTAATATTTACAGTTTTTTTCTTTTTCTCCAAAGCTTCTTTTGTTATTTTTCTTACTACTTGCCTAATTAATCTTTCTAATTCTCTTACTCCTGCTTCTTTAGT
>CAYNHX010000046.1:0-5811 GCA_964397275.1 uncultured Muribaculaceae bacterium
AAAAGCAAAACTAGAACTTTTAGGAATAAAGGTAAGCGTAGAAAAAAAATCTGTAGAAAACTCTGCTGATTTTGTAGATAAAGAAGATATTATTATTGATCAGGACCCAGAAAAAGGAGTTAATTTAGAAAAAGATGATCAAGTAATACTTTATATACCAGATGTACTTGCTATTTATCCAGATTTTACTGATGGTACATGGACAATAGACAAAGTAACATCATTTTGTGAAAAAAATCTTCTTGTTTTATCTATTAAATATATGGAATCAAATGATTATAATGAAGGTACAATAATTGGTCAGTCACCACAAGCAAAAGCAGAAATATATTCGGGTAATAAAGTAGAGATAACAGTAACAAAAAAAGTTGAAGAAACAGAAGGTTAATATGGAAGGTAAAATAATAAAAATTGTAGGTAATAACTGGATAATATCTTCGAATAATAAGAAATATGATTGTATATGTTCTGGTAAAACAAGATATAATAATATTAATTTACTTGTTGGAGATAATGTTATATTTGATGAAGATACAAAAGTAATAAGCAAACTATTACCAAGAAAAAACAGTTTACCTAGACCTTTAATAAGCAATGTAGATCAGGCAATAATAGTTATGAGTGTTAAAGAACCAGCTTTTTCTTTAGAATTACTTGATAAGTTATTATTAATAATTGAAAACAATAATATTAAACCAATAATATGTTTTACAAAATATGATTTACTAAACAAAGATGAAAAAAAAGAAGTAAATAAATATAAAAAAGCTTATGAAGCGCTTTCTTATAATACTTTTATTAATGATGAAATAATTAATATATTAAAAATTTTAAAAAATAAAACAACAGTATTAGCAGGGCAAACAGGAGTAGGTAAATCAACGTTATTAAATAAATTAGACAAGAACCTACATTTGAAAACAGGAGCAGTATCAAAAATAAAAAGAGGTAGACATACAACAATAAGTGTTGAACTTATGCCAATAAATAATGGTTTAATTGCAGATACTCCTGGATTTTCATCTTTTAGTTTAATTAGTATAACTAAAGAAGATATTAAAAAAAGTTTTAGAGAAATAGATAAGTATAAAAATTTATGTAAATATAGTGACTGTAGTCATATTAAGGAAGATAAATGTGGTATAAAAGAAAAAGTGCTTGATGGGGTAATACTTGAATCAAGATATATAAATTATAAAAAATTTATCGAGGAAAAAGATAAGGAGGATATGTATGGTTAAAGTTTCAGTATCTGTATTATCAAAATTAGATTATTTAAAAGACACAATTATGAATGTAAATAATACTGATGCAGATTATTTACATATTGATGTTGCTGATGGAATATATGTTAATAACATAGCATTTACAGAAGCTCAAAAAGAATTGTTATCTAAATCCATAAAACCATTAGATGTGCATTTAATGGTTAAGAATCCAGAAGAAAATATATATTATTTTATAAATAGTAAAGCAGATATAATTACAATTCATAAAGATATAGATAACTTCTATATATATGCAGAAAAAATAAAAAAAGCAAATATTAAATTAGGAATTGCAATTAATTATGAAGATAGTATTAAAGAATATGATAAGTATTTAGAATATGCTGATCTATTTCTTGTTATGAGTGTAAAAGAAGGATATAGCGGTCAAGAATTTGATGTAAAAGCATTAGATAAAGTAAAATATTTAGAAGAAAATAGAAAAGATAATAAATATTTAATTAGCATAGATGGTGGTATTAATGATATAAATAAAGACATGTGCATATCATCAAAAGCAGATATATTAGTTGTAGGAAGTTATATTACTAATTCAAATAACTATAACGAAAAAGTAAAACAAATAAAAAATGTTTGACAAATAATAATAAATATAATATACTTGTAATAATTTGAAGAGGAAAGAAGATGTATTATCTCACCTGATTGCAGATAGCTTTGGGTAAAGGCCTAGTTAGTATTAAATATATTTAATAGTTTTAACAAGGTAAATACATCGTATTTACTTTTTTAATGGAGGTGCTAAAATAGCAAGAGAAAAAGAAATGCTTATTAATGAGCAAATAAGAATTGGAAAAATGCTTGTAATTGGTCCTAAAGGAGAGCAATTGGGATTAAAGACTAGAGAAGAGGCTCTTACTCTAGCATCCTATGCTGGATTCGATCTGGTATTAATTAGTGATTCTAATGAAAATGCAGTATGTAAACTTATGGATTATAATAAGTTTCGTTATGAAAAGAAAAAGAAATTAAGAGAATCACAAAAGAAACAAAAAGAAGGCAATGCAGAAATGAAAGAATATCGTTTATCATATAATATTGATTTACATGATATAGATATTAAAGTTAATAATGCTAATAAATACTTAATAAAAGGTCATAAAGTAAAAGTTAATCTTCGTTTCAGAGGAAGAGAAATGCAATATGTTGAACTTGGTAAAAAAGTAATGAATAGTTTTATAGAAAAATTATCTGATGTAAGTAATTTGGAATCTGGTCCAACTATGGACAATAAAAGCATGATTGCAATACTTGCACCAAAAAAATAGGAGGATAAAATGGCAAAAAAAACACAAAAGACACACAAAGCAACAAAAAAGGTATTAAATATTAGACAAAGTGGAAGTATTAAAATCGCAAAATCTGGTGGTAATCATAACACGGGTAAAAAGAAACAATCTGCAATATTAAGAATTAGAGAAGGTTCTAATTTAAGCAGACCAGATGAAAAAAAATTAAAGAGAGTAATTGATTTAATTAAATAAATCAGGAGGAAATAGAAAATGACAAGAGTAAAAAATACAGTTGCAAGAAGAGCAAGAGTAAAAAAGACATTAAAAGCAGCCAAGGGATACTTTGGTAGTAAACATAGATTATATAAAACAGCTAAAGAACAGGTAATGCATTCAAGAGTATATGCATATAGAGATCGTCGTAATAAGAAAAGAGATTTTAGAAAATTATGGATTATACGTATTAATGCAGCATGTAGAGAATTCGATATGAGTTATTCTAAGTTTATTAGTGGTCTTACTAAAGCTAATATAGAAGTAAATAGAAAGATGTTATCTGAAATAGCTATAAATGATATAAAAGCATTTGAAGAATTAGTAAAAGCATCAAAAGATGCTTTAGAGGGTCATTTAAAAGATAAGTTACCAGTTAAGAAAGCAGTTAAGAAAAAAGATAAGACTGAAGATGTATCTAAAATGTCAGTAGCAGATCTAAAAATATTAGCTAAGAAAAAAGGTATAGCTAATTATAGTAAAATGTTAAAAGCAGAATTAATTAAGGAACTATCTGAATAGTTCTTTTTTTATGCTATAATTTTAATGGAGGTACTTATGGAGACATATTTAATATATTCAAAGAATTTATCTTTAATAAATAAAGAAATAGATAAGCTTATTGATAATAATGAAGAAAAAGTAGTATATGATTTAGATGATAATACTATTAATGAATTATTAAATGATGCATTATCTATGAGTATGTTTAGTAGTAAAAAGTATATTATATGTAAAAATACTAACTTCTTATTATCAACTGCAACTATTAATGAAGAAGATCAAACCTATTTAACTAATTACTTAAATGATAGTAATAAAATAAATACTATTATATTTACAGTATTATCAGATAAACTAGATGATAGAAAAAAAATAGTAAAAATATTTAAAGAAAAAACTAAAGCAATAGAAATAAGTGAAATAAAAGATTTAACAATGTTTACAAAAGAAGAATTTAAAAATAAAGGATATAAAATATCAATTCTAGATGCATCTTATTTTATAGATAAAGTAGGCAATAATATAGATATAATATTAAATGAAATAGAGAAGATGACTATATACAAAGACGAAGAAAAGGAAATAACTAAAGAAGATATAGACAGTTTATCATCAAAAGCATTTAAAGATAATATATTTGAATTAATTGAAGCAGTAACTAATAAAGATAGAAGCAAAATATTTGATTTATATAATGACTTAATATTACAAAAAGAAGATGAAATAAAAATAATAGTAATGCTTGCTAATAAATTTAGACTAATACTTCAAACAAAAATAGGACTAAGTCTTGGTGATAATCAATATGAAATAGCAAAGAAATTACAATCACATCCATATCCAATACTTTTAGCATCTAAATCAAATCTAACACAAGAGCAACTAAAACAATATTTAAAATACTTATCAGATATTAATTATAAAATAGTAACGGGTCAAATAGATAAGAAAATAGCACTGCAATCATTTTTCTTTGAACTATAATAAAAGCAAGTGTAAACGCTTGCTTTTTATTTCATTATAATACTTTTATATTCTCTAGTAATAATAGATTTATCATTTAGTATTTGTGAATATATTTTAGATGCCTTTATATCATCTTTTAATAGGTAAGCATATTCTTTTTTATATTTAGATATTAATGGTATATTAATATCTTTTTTTATTAGATTAAGTATCTTTTTGCCATTATTATTCATACCAAGTATTCTTATATATCTTATTTCTTTATTTGAATCCTCTTTTTTATGTTTAGTAATAATATGTATAATCATTCTACTTAGTCTGTTATATGTGTATCTTTTTGATTTTATTTTAGTAATTAGATCATCTATATTATCTACATTATTAATTTCTTTTTTAAGTTTATTTTCTATACCTTCATCTACATCTTTATAAATATTTAGATTATCTTCCGTGTTTATTTGATATTTTAATATATGAAATAAATTATCAATAGATATATTATTTAATTTATTTAAAGATTCTTTAGGCATAGTATCTTTTATTATACTAATATTATTAATATTATTTCTAATGCTTGATGCACTTGTTATAGTGCCATTTATATCCTTATCATGATAGTTATTAGTTCTTTTAATAGTAATAGGTATCATCTTTGATTTTAGTCTTATAACTCCTTTAATATACTCTATACCAAGTATATCATTAGGAGTATTAATATCATTAAGCTTTAACTCATTTAGTGTGTTAGATATAGCTTTAGGATAACTATTACCAATATTCATATTTTTATTAATTAAGTCATTATATTTTTTACCACTCATTTTTTTAGCAATTGATAATAATGTATCAATATCATTTGATTCACTACCAAAGACAAGGTGTGAGCATCCCAATTGATTAAGTATTGATACTGCTCCATATGCAAAGTTTTCAGCACTTTGAGTAGCAAATGAAAAGGGTAGTTCAATAACAAGATCAACACCATAATCAAGTATTATATCTGTCTTATCCCATTTAGTAAGTACTGATATTTCGCCTCTTTGCGAGAAATACCCAGATAAAACTACTACTATTAAACATTCTTTATACATTTCTTTTATCTTATTAATATGATATAAGTGACCATTATGAAAAGGATTATATTCTGCTACAATACCAATTATTTCCATAAAATCACCTCTTTATCTAATATTATAACAAAATATGTAATAAATAATTGATTATAATCAAAATATTTGATATAATTTCACTTGTATTTATCAAATACATTTAAAAACAAGGAGGAAAACATGAAATTAAATATACAATTATTTGCAGTACCTTTTAGAAAAGTAAGTAAAACAAGAAAAAGAATGCGTAGAACACATTATAAGATTGAAGCTAATGGAATGGTTAAATGCCCTAAATGTGGTGCTATGATTCGTCCTCATCGTGTATGTGGAGTATGTGGATATTATAAAGGTAAAGTAGCAGTATCTAAAGAAGAAAAAGTTGTAGAAAAGGCTCCTGCTAAAAAAGAAATTAAAAAAGCAGAAGTTAAAGAAAAA
>CAYNHX010000047.1:0-5710 GCA_964397275.1 uncultured Muribaculaceae bacterium
GATGGATGGGCATATGATATTGGTTATGGTGGATTAGATCATGTACTAGCATTAGGAGAAGATGTAAATATACTAGTACTTGACACTGAGTGTTATTCTAATACTGGTGGACAGGCATCTAAGTCTACAAAAACAGGAGCTATTGCTAAATTTGCTATAGGAGGTAAATCTAATCCTAATAAAGATCTAGCAAAATTAGCTATGTCTTATGACAATGTATATGTTGCAAGTATTTCACTCGGAGCCAATATGGTGCAAGCGTTAACAGCACTAAAAGAAGCAGAAGAGCATCAAGGGCCATCAATTATTATTGCATACTCTCCTTGTATTAATCATGGAATAAAAGGTGGTATGTCATCAAGTATTAATGAAGAAAAATTAGTAGTAGAATCTGGTTACTTTAATTTATTTAGATATAACCCAAAAGAGAATAAATTATATTTAGATTATAAAAATCCAAAATTTGAATTATATGATAAATTATTAGATAATGAAAATAGATATAGACTATTAAAAAGCACTAATGAAGAATTTGCAAAAGAATTACTTGAAAAAAATAAGAAAATAGCAATGGATAGATTTAATTATTATAAAGAGTTATCAGAGAAATAATTATGAAAAATCAAGTATTAAAAATAGATAATATATATGAATGTGAAATTATGTATTTAGAAAATGAAGGCTCTGGTGTTACTAAAATAAATAACTTTGTTATTTTTGTACCTAAAGCTTTAGTTGGAGAACTTGTAAAAATAAAAATAGTAGAAATTAAAAAAAACTATGCTGTTGCTAAGCTTTTAGAAATAATTAAACCATCAAAGCATAGAGTAGAGCCAGATTGTAAGTATTATAATCTGTGTGGTGGATGTAATCTAAGACATCAAACTCAGGAGAAGAATATAGAATTTAAACAAAATAAGATAGATAATGCTATTAATAAAATAGGTAAAATAAATATTAATATCAGTAGTATTACTGAGTCTTCTCAATATGATAATTATAGAAATAAAGCAGTATTTAAAGTAGAAAAGGGTAAAATAGGATTTTATGAACAAAGTTCTTACTTTTTAGTAGATATTTCATATTGTAAATTATTAAATGATAATATAAATAAAGCATTAAAAGTGATAAAAGATTATTTAAAAGACGATATAGAAAATCAAATATATGAAATAACAGTTAGATATGCACTTGCAAGTGATGAATTATTAATAGATATTTTATCAAAAGAAAACGAAATAAAATTAGTAGAGTATATCAAAGA
This sequence comes from uncultured Muribaculaceae bacterium, assembly GCA_964397275.1. Classification (GTDB taxonomy): domain Bacteria; phylum Bacillota_I; class Bacilli_A; order RF39; family UBA660; genus DAOOPL01. The sequence continues at coordinate 1,265 of CAYNHX010000047.1, forward strand.
TAATATTAAGAATATTAAATCAATATCATTAAATAGTAATTTAATATATGGTGATAAATATATAAGCGAAGTTGTAAATAATTTGATGTTTAAATATTCTGCTAAATCTTTTTTTCAAATAAATACAAGACAAGCAGAAAATTTATATAATTATATTTTAAATTTAGATTATAACTCTAATGATATAGTATTAGATTTATATTCAGGAGTAGGTACTATATCAAGTATAATATCTAGAAAAGTAAAACATGTATATGGTATTGAAATAGAAGAAGAAGCAATTGAATGTGCTAATGAAAATATAAAACTAAATAATATTAATAATGTTACTTATATACATGGTAATGCTGACACATTATATAAAATAAAAGATAAAATAGATGTAGTTATATTAGATCCTCCAAGAGGAGGTTCTAACAAGAAAACATTAGATCAACTTTTAAAACTAAATCCAAATAAAATAATATATATATCATGTAATCCAGTTACTTTAGCAAGAGATATAAATTACATATATAATTTTAATTATATAATTAATAATATAAAAGCATTTGACATGTTTCCAAATACAAGTCATGTTGAAACCGTTTGTTTATTACAAAAAATATAAAACAATAATTATATTGTATTTTAAACAAATATTTAGTAAAATTAAGTAGTATTAACTATATTGCCGATTATTAATAAAAAAACTTGTGACGATAATCTATATTCATGGGCAAGATGAATATATTTATTCGAAGTATACCTTATTTGGTATACTTCTTTTTTTAGAAAGGAATAATAACATGGACAAATTAATTCAAAAAGAAGAAATAGAAAATTTAATTTATGAAGTAAAAGGGAAGAAAGTAATGCTAGATTCAGATTTAGCTAAATTATATGAATGCGCTAACGGGACAAAAGATATAAACAAAGCAGTAAAAAGAAATATTAATAGATTTCCTGACGATTTTTGTTTTCAACTATTGGATGAAGAAACAAGTAATTTGTGGTTCCAAATTGGAACCGCAAAAAACATGAATAGAACAAATCCACATGTATTTACTGAACAGGGAGTTGCTATGCTAGCAGCAACACTACATACAAAAGTTGCCAACAAAGTAAGTATAAATATAATGCGTGCATTTGTTAATATGAGAAAATACATATCTAATGATGTATATAAAAATAATAATAATAATAATATATTGGTAAACCATGAAAATAGAATTTTAAAATTAGAAGAAATAATCGATAAAATGAACGAGAATTCAAAAATAAATACATTATTTTTTGAAGGGCAAATATATGATGCATACTCACTATTAATGGACATATTAAATAAAGCTAGAAAAGAAATAATTATTATTGATAATTATGCAGGTAAAGAAATGCTTGATATAATAAAAAATGTAAAAGCAAAAATAACAATTGTTTCCAGCAATGTAAATTCAATATTAAAAAATAAATATGAAAAACAATATAGCAATGTAGAATTTATTATTAATAATTCTTTTCATGATAGATTTATCATTATAGATAGAAGTTTATTATATAATTCTGGAGCAAGCTTTAAAGATTTGGGTAAAAAGTGTTTTGCTTTAAATATTATTGAATCAGAAGAAATATTAAACGAATTATTAAATAGGGTATTTAAATAATTTGTGATATATTATAATTAAGGAGAACTATATGAAAAAGAAAATTAAATTAATATTAATTATGCTCATCACTATTCTTTTCTTGTTGGTTATTTTTGCCATTTATTTTTTTGGTTTTGGAGAAAAAACAAAACAAATAACAACTACCACAACAAAACCAAGTATATTTATTACTATGGGTTATTCAACTTCAGAAGCAAAAGAAATATTGAAGTTAAGTAATATATCTCAAGACATAATTGAATCAAAAGAATATATACCTTATTTATATGATTTAATTACATATAAATATTATATTGATTCAAGATTAGAAAGATATTTAAATAATTATATAGATGATATTAAAAGCACTGTAGAGAAAGTAAATACTAATAGAGATTATGAATATTATACTAATATAAAAGATGCAAATCCTTTAAAAGAAGAATTGGTACTTGTAAATAAATATTATGGATTATCCAGCAATTATATTCCGGGAGATTTAATAAATATAAAAAATGGAAATGGTTCAATTAGAAAAAATGCATATGATGCATATTTATTAATGTATAATGATGCAAAAAAAGAGAATATAGATTTATATATAGTATCTACTTATAGAAGCTATAATAATCAAAAAGCAATATATAATAGTTATGTAAAAGATACAGGAATTAAAGTAACAGACACTACATCAGCAAGACCTGGTTTTTCAGAGCATCAAACTGGATATGCAATTGATTTTCTTGAACCAGGTAAAAAACTTAGAAATTTTATTAATTCAAAAAATTTTTTATGGCTTAGTAATAATTCATATAAATATGGATTTATAAATAGATATCCACAGGGTAAAGAAAATATAACAGGATATATAAGTGAACCATGGCATTATAGATATGTAGGAATAGATGTTGCAAAATATATCTATGAAAATAGTATTACATTTGATGAATATTATGCATATTTTATAGAAAAATAAAAAAAGCATTTAATGCTTTTATTTATTATCTTTTAATGTTTTTTTAAAATTCCTAGCTTCTCTTGTACTAATTAATATTTTTTCACCATTTATGGTAGTACTTTGAACATTAATTTTACTACGTTTTTTGGTAATATTTAATGCTTTTGATCTACTATTTCCAAATAATGGTTTTCTTGTAGTTACTTTCTTTGCCATATATTTCCCTCCTTAAATGGATATTTGCTAATTAACTTTATCATATAATAGAAAAATAGTCAATTTAAAATAGGAAAAAAATACTAAATGTATGATTAACTTGTGATAATGTCTTAAGTATTAACTTAGGAAAATGTCTCAAAGTTAATATATAATATATCACTAAGGTGATGTATATGAGAAAGGTATTATTAAGAATGAATGAACAAGAAAAATATAAAATTATTAAAGAACTAGTAGATCACGACGGGAATAAGAATAGAGCTAGTAAAAAATTAAATATATCTAGAAGACAAATTGATCGTCTTATTATTAATTATAAGGAGAAAGGTAAATCTGGGTTTCAACATGGCAACCATTCAAAGAAACCAGCAAATACACTAGATAAATCAATCTCCGAAGATATTGTACTACTTTATAAGAATAAATATCAAGGGTTTAATTTTAATCATTTTAAAGATATGTTAGAAGAATATGAAAATATTAATGTATCTTATAACTTTATTTACAAGCATTTAAGGAATAATGAATTCTTATCTCCTAAAGCTAACAAGAAAACTAAAAAGATATTTATCAAAAAACAACTAATTAAAGAAAACAAACTTGAAAATAAAAGTTATGAAGAAATTAACGAAATAATAAGTCATGAAATGAATTTAGAAGATTCTCATCCTAGGGGTGAAAAACCTAAATACTTTGGAGAAGTTATTGAACAAGATGGATCAATTCACAACTGGTTTGGTGATAAAAAATCTTGTTTACATTTGGCTGCTGATAAAGCTACAAATACTATTGTTGCTGGTTATTTTGATAATCAAGAAACATTAAATGGTTATTATAAGGTTTTCTATCAAATACTAACTAACTATGGTATCCCTTATAGTTTTATTACTGATAATAGAACTATCTTTAATTATTTATCATTAAATAAAGACAAAAGAACTTCAGAAAAAGATGTTTTAACACAATATGGATATGCTTGTAGTCAATTAGGAGTAGATTTAAATACTACAAGTGTTTCACAAGCTAAAGGATTAATAGAAAGAGATAACGGTACTTTTCAAGGCAGACTTGTTAATGAGTTAAGATTAAATAATATTACTACTATTGATGAAGCAAATAATTATTTAGTAAATACATTTATTCAAAGGTTTAACAAACGTTTCTCTATAGATTTCAATAAATTTGAATCAGTATTTGAACAAGCTCCTTCTAAGGATAAGATTAATTGTATTTTGGCAGTTTTAACTCCTAGAAAAATAGATAATGGCAATTCTATTAAATATCATAATCAATATTATCAACCTTATTTAAATGATCAACTAAAATGTTTTTTCCCAAAAACTAAATGCTTAGTTATTAAAACTTTTGACAATAACTTATTAGTAACAATTGATGAAAAAGTTTTTGAATTAAAACCATTATCCAGAAACGAAAGATTTTCTAAAAATTTTGATGAGAATATAATAACTGATGTTAAAACTAAAATAAAATATATACCGCCAATGACTCATCCATGGAAGTTAGAATCATTTAAAAAGCAATTACAAAAATCACATTATCAACATAATTATGCATAATAAAAGCGGATCAATATTTCCGCTTATGTTTAAAGATTTTTGAGACATTTTCCTAAGTTATTGACAT
>CAYNHX010000048.1:0-5689 GCA_964397275.1 uncultured Muribaculaceae bacterium
GGTCATTCTTTTTGCATGGTAGACCAAGTTAAGCAAGAAGTAATTAATATGTGTAATATTATTAAAGACTTTTATAGTAGTTTAAATTTATGGGGGGATCATTGGGTATCACTTTCTGTGAGAGACTATGAGCATCCAGAAAAATATATTGGAAGCAAAGAAGATTGGGATTTATGTGAAAAGATGCTACAAGAAGTGTCTGATGAAATAGGATTAAATGCAAAAAGATGCGAAGGTGAAGCAGCACTTTATGGACCTAAACTTGATTTCATGTTTAAAGATGCTATGGGTAGAGAAATACAAATACCAACTGTGCAATTAGATTTTGCAACAGCTAAAAGATTTGATTTAACATATATAGATAAAGATGGTACAAAAGCAACACCGGTAATGGTGCATAGAGCAATACTAGGATCATATGAAAGATTTTTTGTATTGTTACTTGAATATTTTAAAGGTGCGCTTCCAATATGGTTATCACCAGTTCAAGTAAATATAATTCCAGTTAATAATGAATATCATTTAGATTATTCAAAAGAATTAAAAGAATTACTAAGTGATGAAGAAGTAAGAGTAAGTTTAGATGATAGAAATGAAAAACTATCTTATAAAATGAGAGAAGCACAAATGCAAAAAGTACCAATAAATATTGTCATTGGTGATAAAGAAATTAAAGACAATCTAGTTAGTTATAGAAGATATAACAGCGAAGAAACATTTTCATGTGAAAAAACAGATTTCATAAAATTATTAGTAAATGAAATAAAAAACAAAAAATAGTTAGGAGATATTTTTTATGACAAAAGTACAATTAATAGAGGGAATTGATGAAGAATTAGAATTAAAGGTTCACGTAAAACTTAGGGAATGTACACTTACACAACTGTTTAGATTAAGTGATTTTTCAAGAGGAACATCCTCAAATATATTGGTAGTATCAGAAATACGCGATAGATTACCAAAACAAATAGATGATGAAGATGTTGATGATACTAAAAAAACACACCACATTTTAATAAAAAAATTTAGAATAAATAAAGAAAATGATACTAGAAGTGTCAAATAGATGCCCTTTTATTTGACACTATATTTCTTAAATGATATTATTTCTAATAGAGGTAGTATATGAAAAATAGTAAAGGATTTACTCTTATAGAATTAGTAGTGGTTTTAGCAATATTATCAATAATTTTCTTAATAGCATCTATTACAATAAATACAGTACTTTCTAATCAAAAAGGAAAGATAAAAGAATCTGCTAAGAAAATGATTTTAGATAATGCACCAATATATTTTGATTTATATACTACTCCTGCTAATTGCAATAAAATATTAATAAGTACACTAATTAGTGATAGCAACATAAGTTCAAAAGCAATGAATCCAGAAACCGGAAAAAGATATGTTGATGGGTATGGTGGTAACCAATTTATTTACTATGACAGTACCAATTCAAAATATGAGTTTTGTCCTAATACTGATGGGGAGTGTAACATTACATCACTAGTAACATGCACTAAACCATAATAAAAAGAGAAGCAATGCTTCTTTTTTATTTAAATACTTTACTATAATAATTATTTTTTAACATCATTCGAGATATGAGCATTTTATTATATACAATTCCATTTATTTCATCTACATAAGTACTTGGTACTTCTTCTTTAAGTGGAGTAAATATTTTCGTTTTAGCATTATATTTTCCTTTTGCATTTATCCAACTATTATCATTATATATTACTAAGCCATCATCTTTATTCATAATATCTGTACCGATTAATAGTCTTGAATCATAATTCATACCAAACATATTTAATACTGTAGGCAATATATCAAGACTTGATGCATATTTATTTACCACTATTTTCTTTTTCATTTGATTATTCCATAATATAAATATATTCTTATGTACATCAAACTTAAAGTCATTAATATATGTAGCATAACTTGTAATTTCTTCATCTGTTAAGCCATAAGGATAGTGATCAGCACTTATTGCTATAACAGTATTATCTAGTTTATTATTTTCTTCTAGTGTTTTTATTAATTGTTCAATAGCTCTATCTAACTCTATTTGAGTAGAAACATATGCTTTTATTGCAGTAGAAGCATTCAAATCTTCTGTAACACTCTTATTTTTCATCGCCATTCTATTACCAAAAAAGTTATATCTTAAATGTCCACTTACTGTTAAGTAATATGTCATAAAATGTTCATCATTAATATAATCACTAGCTGATGCATTAATCATTTCTAAGTCACTTTGTGGCCAAAGCTTACAATTGATATTCAAGTAATGTCCACAAGCTTTAAATTCATATCCCATATTAGGATATGATAAATGTCTGTTATAATATTTATAAAGACCATTATGATATGCTCTGGTTGAGTAACCAGCATTTTTAAACATATTACCATATACAAAAGGTAAATAATTATTTTTAGATCTTGTCATACTCCAAACTCCATTTTGTGGTAATAAAGAAAGTAAAGTGAAATACTCACCATCTGAAGTACTAACATAAAATACAGGAGTATAAAAATTAGTAAACTGAAATCCCTCGTTATATAATTTATATAATGTAGGAGTATATTTTTCACTAATTGCCATTGGTGAAAAACTTTCTGCAACAATATATATTAAATTTTTACCTGCAAACATACCTGTGTAATTATTTTTTTCTGTAGGTGTAGTATTCTTAAAATATTCATGTATTTTATTTATATCTCCACTTTTTTCATTTGTAATTAATGTATCAAAATCAATTTCCATTACATTATATTCTTTTTCCTTAATTACAACTGTCTTCTTTTTTGTAACTATTTCTTCTTTAAATCCAAATAGTAATCTTTGTGTGTCTATTCGCATACCAGTAATGACACCAAAATTTTCAACAGAAAGAGCAAGATTATTTATCTTATAATATAATTTCTTTGGTGAATATAAATTTTTTGTATTATAGTAATTAATACTAAAATATACACCAGTGTATGATAGAACGATTAATAACAGTAAAAACAATTTTGGTTTTACTCTATAAGATTTATATGTGATTTTTGAATTAAATATTAAGAATAATAATAGTGGTATAAATAAAAAAGTTAAATATAAATATTTACTAATCATTACACTTTGTATTGAATCAAAAAACTCAAAGACCTGTCCACCTTTAACAAAAGAATAAGCAGAATAAATAGTTTTGTAGTATGAATAGTAGATAAACTGACTAAGAAACAATATAAATATAAATATATTTATAATTATTGATAAAATTCTATTAATAATTTTGCTAAAAAGAGTGCAAATAAATGTTATTATTAATGAGTTTAAAAGACTAAAAATAAATATATTTAATAGCTCCGGGGTAAATAACCCATTATTCAAAAAGACTTTAAATAATACTTCTAAACAAAATATAAAAAGAAAATTAATTATAATTAAATTGTATCTTTTTATCATCTTTTCACACTTTCTAATATAATAATTATACATCAACAAAAAATATTAAACAATAAATATTTATGATATAATTTATATAGGAGTAAAATACATGAAAAAGATATTATTAGTAGTTTTATTTACATTTATATCAATACCACAACTGTTTGCAAATGAAAAAATAGAAATAAAATTAAACAAATGTGTAGATGGAGATACGGCAAAATTTATTATTAATGAAAAAATTGAAACTGTTAGGTTTTTAGCAATAGATACTCCAGAATTAGTAAAAGATAAATATGGCAATGATGCTAGTGATTATACATGTAGCAGATTAAAATCGGCAGTAAAAATAGAATTAGAAAAAGATAAAAATAGTGATAAGTATGATAAGTATAATAGGCTATTAGGATGGATATGGGTAGATGACAAATTATTACAAAGTGATATAATAAAAGAAGGATATGGTAAAGTTGCATATTTATATGGTAATTATAGTCATACCGATAGATTAAAACAATTTGAGTTGCAAGCAAGGGAAAATAAAATAAGAATATGGGAAAATCAAATAAATAAAAGTAATGATACACTATTAATAATAGTTATAATAATTTTATCTATACTTGCAATAATATTTAAAAAATATAAAAAAATATTTTATCAAATAATAAAAATATTAAAAAGGAGGTAAAACATATGGAAAAGGCACCAAGTCCACTGGAGAGTTTAAAAATGCTTAGTAAAGTTAAAAAAGACAGCACTTTTAATAAAAACATATATAATGATCCAAAGTTTAAACAAACAAGAAGTCAAAAGATAAGCGGTTTTAAAAATATTAGACCACAAAATAGAGGTAAATAATGATTCTATTTAGAAAAGCAATATTATTAATACATGGTTTTTCTGGCGGAACATATGATCAAGAAAAACTTGATAATTACTTAGAATTAGATAAGTCATTTGATGTATTTAGTTTTACTTTACCAGGTCATGAAAAGACAATTATTAAAGGTGTAAAAAGAAGCGATTGGATTAATAAATGTAATGAAATGATGGATATGTTAATTAACAATGGATATAAAAGTATATATGTAGTAGGTCATAGTATGGGAGGTGTGCTTTCATGTAATCTTGCTAGCAGATATAAACAAGTAAAAAAAGTTGTTTTGCTTGCACCATCATTTGAATATCTTGAATTTGATAACGAGAAAATAAATTTTATTAAAAGTATTTCTTTAACTAAAGAAATACTAAAAGACTATTCATCAGATATATTAATATCAAGAGTTTTAAAAACACCAATTCCAACACTAATTGAATTTATGAAATTAGTTAAAGAAAATAAAAATTGTATAAAAGATATAAAAGTTCCAGTATTAATTATTCATGGAGATAAAGATAATGTTGTTAAATTAAAATCATCAGAGAAAATTAAAAATAATTTTGGTACTAAAAATGTATCACTAATAAAAATGGTGGGGGCAACACATGATATTTTTTCAAGTAAAAAAGCATATCATGCTTGTCAAATAATAAAAACATTTTTAAAACAAAAAATTGTTTTCAAAAAAGATTATAAAATATAGTATAATAATAATAGGAGGTACAAGATGGAATTAAAAGGATCAAACACAGAAAAGAATTTAGAAGCAGCGTTTGCAGGAGAAAGCCAAGCAAGAAATAAGTATACATATTATGCATCGAAAGCAAAAAAGGAAGGCTACGAGCAAATAGCAGCATTTTTTGAAGAAACAGCAAATAATGAAAGAGAGCATGCTAAACTATGGTTTAAAAAATTACATGGTGGAGATGTGCAGGATACAGTTACTAACTTAGGAGATGCAGCAAAAGGTGAAAATTACGAATGGACAGACATGTACAAGAATTTTGCAGAAGAAGCAGAAAAAGAAGGCTTTGATGATATTGCAAAATTATTTAGAGGCGTTGCAGAAATAGAAAAAGAACACGAAGAAAGATATAGAACATTATTAAAAAATATTAATAATGATGAAGTGTTTAAAAAGAGTGAAGAAAAATTCTGGATATGTAGAAATTGTGGACACATTCATTTTGGAAATGAAGCACCAGAAGTATGCCCAGTATGTGCTCATCCAAAATCATTCTTTGAATTAAAACAAGAAAATTATTAAGTCACAATGTGACTTTTTAAATGCATAAATATTTCTTTGTTTACACATATTATAATTATAGAATTAAATATTTTAGCACTTACTATTGACAAGTGCTAAA
>CAYNHX010000049.1:0-5590 GCA_964397275.1 uncultured Muribaculaceae bacterium
ATGGTACTAACGGTCAAGATGGATACACACCAATAAAAGGTGTAGATTACTTTGACGGATTGGCAGGGCCTAACGAAGTTAGCACAAGTACAAATACAAATATTACTGGATTATTAAAAGGAAATGGTTCAAAAATAGTACAAGCAGAAGCAGGTGTGGACTATTTATCACCATTTGATTTGTCATCTGATTATTTAAAAATAGATGGTTCTAATAGTCCAATAACAGGTAATTTAACTGTTAAACCAATTACTGATAGTACTACAGGATTTTCAGTTCAAGATAAAGATAGTAATGTTGTACTTGATGTAGACACAGAGAATAATAGAGTTGGTATTGGTACAAATGTACCAGCAGCTACATTTGATTTATTAGGTACAGCAAGAATAGGGGATCATGTTACTAATTATACAGAGTTTGAAGCAGATGGCACATTAAAAATGAATGGTAGTTCCACAGTTTGGGATGATTTAAGGGTCATTATTTTGACTAGAACTGGTTCAGTTGCTCCATCATTTACCTCTGGTTTTGCTGGTAATGCAAATTTGTATACATATAATTTCAAAAATGGTCAAACAAATAATGTATATTTTGAAATTCAAATGCCTCATAGTTGGGCAGGAACCACAATCTATCCACATGTACATTGGTCTCCAATAACAACTGGTACTGGTAATGTTAGATGGTATTTTGAATATACATGGGTTAATATAAACGGTACATTTGGTGAGTCCCAGACTCTCCTAATGGATCATAATGTAGATACAAATAGCCAATGGAAACACATATTGAGTAGTAATCCAACAGGTATAGTACCGACTGCATCACAAAAAGGACTTAGTTCAATGATGATATGTAGATTATATAGAACTGGTGGTTCAGGTGCAGATACGCTTGCTGCTGATGTTTCTTTAGTAGCATTTGATGTACATTTTGAAATGGATACAATTGGAAGTAGAGATGTAATTACAAAATAGAATTAATAAGTATATTAATTCTTTTTTTATGATATAATTTTAATATGAAAACAAGTTATAATTAATTTATAAATTATTAAAACAGGGGGAAACATGGAGTTAAAAAACAAATTTAATTTAAGCAACATGATAATTTTAGATAAAGACTCAATTAATTTTGATGAAGGTAAGTATTTTACAAGCCAGTATTTTTTAAAGAATAGACCACAAAACAATGGCTTTAAAGGATATAATGATGCTTTTCATAAATCAATAATTGATTCTAGTTGTGAGCTTAGAAGAAGACTACATTTAATGACAAAATATGATTTTGAATTTGTAATAAATTGTCTCAAAAGCAAATATTTTTATTTAGTAAATGAACCCATTAAATCTGGAACAATATACGATAGTATACAATGGGAAGAGATATTAAAATTTTACTATTTAACATTAGTAGATACTAGAATAAGATTTTCATATATATTGCAAGATATTAATAATAAGAACTACGAAGGAATACAAGAAATACAAAAAATATATCCAGAATTTCTACGTAATTACAGTATAAAGATGAAAGAAGATTATCCAAATTATAAAAAAATGTATGGAGTAATAACAAGCCTAATAGATGAACTTATTAGACAAGACAAGATGTTAAAATCAAGGAGTGTGGATAGATACAAAGGAGACTATACAACTATTTCAAAAGAAAAAAAAAGAAAAGCATTAAATTTGTTGGAATCAGATTTTTTTATTGAAACAAATATAAAAAAACTAGAATATAATAATTCTGAATTTGGCAGATATTTAGATCTTGCATCAGATGTAGTAAATAAACAAGAAACTGAAGAAGATGAACAGCAGATAAAAGCAGTAATAAGTATAGTAAACAAAGTAATTGAAGTTAATAAACATAAAATAAAAGTATATAACAAAAAAAGATAAATAAAATATATTTATCTTTTTATTTTATTAATATATATGATATAATTTTATAAAGGGAGGATAGCATGAAAATATATAATACTTTAACTAAAAAAGTAGATGAATTTATTTCACACAATAATGAAGAGGTAAAATTATATACATGTGGTCCTACTGTATATAATTATGCACACATTGGTAATTTAAGAACATATATATTTGAAGATATATTAGAAAAAGCATTAATTTTTTTGGGTTATAAAGTAAAAAGAGTAATGAATATTACAGATGTTGGACATTTAACTTCTGATGCTGATACTGGTGAAGATAAAATGATTTTAGGTTCAATAAGAGAAAATAAAAGTGTTTTAGAATTATCAGAGTTTTATACAAATGCATTCTTTAAAGATTTTGAAAAATTAAATATTAAGAAACCAAGTATAATAGAAAAAGCTACTGATAATATAGATCAGTATATAAAAATAATTAAAGATTTAATTAGTAAAGATTATGCATATGTTGCAAAGAATGGTAATGTATATTTTGATATTAGTAAGGCAAAAGATTATTATAAATTATCTGGCAAGAATGAAAAAGATTTAATTATAGCAGCAAGAGATAATGTAGAAAATGATACTTATAAACATAATCCTTTTGATTTTGCATTATGGTTTGTAAGTTCAAAATATGAAAATCATGCTCTTAGATGGGATTCTCCATGGGGAGAAGGATATCCAGGATGGCATATTGAGTGTTCTGGGATTTGTATTAAAAACTTTGGAGATAATGTAGATATTCATACAGGAGCAGTAGATAATATATTTCCTCATCATACTAATGAAATTGCCCAAAGTGAAGCTTATATAGGAGACAAATGGTGTAATTATTGGATGCATGCAGAGCACTTAAATGATCTATCTGGTAAAATGAGCAAATCAAAAGGTGAGTTTTTAATATTATCAGTATTAGAATCCAAGGGATATAAACCACTTGAGTATCGTTATTTTTGTTTACTATCTCACTATCGTAATCAACTAGTGTTTTCTTATGAAGCACTGGATAATGCAAAAACAGCATATAATAAACTTGTAGATAGAATAAGAATTGTTTTAGAAAATAATAACGATATTGTAGATAATAATATTGTTAATATATATAAAAATAAAATAAGTGATTCAATAGGTAATGATTTAAATACTGCAAATGTTATTACAACATTATATGATGTATTAAAAGATAATATATCTAATAGTAGTAAGATAGAAATAATTAAGTTAGTAGATTCTATACTATCACTAGATTTATTAAAGAAAGAAGATACTTCGGATGTTGATGTTAAATATATAGAAGAGATGATAGAAAAAAGAAAACAAGCTAAAGAAGAAAAAAACTATCAATTAGCAGATAGTATTAGAGAAGAACTAAAGAATAATAATATTGAAATTATTGATACAAAAGAAAAAACAACATGGAAAAAGATAGTATAAAAAAAGAAGTTAATTATAAACTTCTTTTTTAAATAAATCTAAATTTTTAATCATTAATGAAAAGTAATTCTCTTTATTAATTTTATTATCTGATGATATTGTACCCAAAGTATTTATTTTTAATATTGTTACTTTTGGATATGTTTCTAATATATTATTTATTATTGCACTATTAGAATCAGTATCTTTACTAAATATATATTTTATTGTACCTGATGATATTAATTTTTTAGCTTCTGATATGGTTTTCTCATTAAAGTTCGAATTTTCTTCAAGTGAAATTACTGTAAAACCATACTTTTCTAAATACTTAAATAAGTCACTACTAGTTACTATTGTTTTATTAACAGCACTATTACTCATCTCTTTATATTCATAATCCAACTCAGTTAGTTCCAAATTTAATTTATCATAATTTTTACCAATTTCTTTTTCCAAATAGTACTCATCAATGTATTCATAAAAACCATTTTTAATGTTTTGAGCCATCATTAGCATATTTAAAGGATCAAGCCACAATTCATTTGGATCATTAATATATGTCATACCACTAGCAGAATCAATAATTTTTTTATCCATTTTTTCTGCATAAGTTTTTTCCTTTTTATAACTACCATTATATATAAACAAATTACAATTATTTTTATAATCTTTTACTAATTTATTGCTAACCGAATAATCGGAAAAGTCAATACCATCAGGATATATACTAAAAACATTGCTATTTTCACCATATAATCTTTCAGTAATATAACTAATTGGATATACACTCGTATATATATTAATATCTTTCATATTATTATCATCAAAACATCCAGTTGTACAAAAACATATTACTAGTAAACACACTAATTTAATTAATTTTTTCATATTTTCCCTTTCTTTTTGGTACAGGATCATATCCAAAAGTACCCCAAGGATTACACCTTATTATTCTTTTTATTCCTAAATATATGCCCTTAAAAATCCCATATATATTTATTGCATCAATCATATATTGTGAACAAGTTGGAGTATGTCTACATAGTGTATGAGCATGAAAAGGAGTGTATTGATATAATCTTATTAATTTTATTATTACCTTTTTCATATTTACTCCATATAGATATTTTACCATCTTTTTAATAATTTTGATATATTAATTTTACTAGATTTAATATTTCTTTTTTGCTATAATAAAACAAGGTGATAAGAATGAAAATACTTGAAGAGTTTAATATACATACAAATAATAAAAAAATATATGAATGGGCTTTCTGTCATTCATCATATTATAATGAAAACGAAATAAATAATGACTATGAGCGTTTAGAATTTTTAGGAGACAAAGTATTAGATTTAATTTTAAGTACATATTTGTATAAAACCACTAATTTTGAAGAAGGTAAAATGACAAAGATAAGAGCCAATTATGTTTGTGAAAATGCTTTATATGAATATGCACTAGAATTAAAACTATATGATTATATAATGGTAGGTAAGGGTGAAGAATCATCTGGTGGTAAGATGAAAAAAGCTATACTTGCTGATACATTTGAAGCTTTTATTGGAGCTGTGTATTTAGATCAAGGACTATCAAAAGCACAAGATATAATATATAAAGTAGTAATACCATTTATTAAAGATAATAATGATGGATTTTTAAAAGATTATAAATCAGAATTACAAGAATATGTGCAAACAAATAAACAATCTGTAATATATGATGTAATAAAAGAGGAAGGACCATCACATGATAAAACATTTACTATTGTAGTTAAAGTAGATGATATAGTACTTGGTACTGGACTTGCAAAATCTAAAAAAGAAGCAGAACAATTAGCTGCAAAAGCAGCACTTGAGAAACAAGCAAAGATTTAGGAGTGATAGTGTGTATTTAAAACAAATAATAGCAACTGGTTTTAAATCTTTTGCTGATAAAACTAGTATTGAATTTAATAATAGTATTATTGGTATAGTTGGGCCAAATGGATCTGGGAAAAGCAATATTGTTGATGCTGTTAGATGGGTTTTAGGAGAACAATCTATAAAATCACTTCGTGGTACCAACATGTCTGATGTAATATTTTCTGGGAGTAAAACTAGAAATCCAAGTATGAGTGCAACTGTTACTTTAATATTTGATAATACTGATAATACAATTCCAATTGAATTTACAGAAGTGTCTTTAAAAAGAACAATATACAAAACTGGTGAATCAGAATACTATTTAAATAATGA
>CAYNHX010000050.1:0-5528 GCA_964397275.1 uncultured Muribaculaceae bacterium
TCTATTATAGACTGCATTGTAGCTATAGTCATAGATGTATCATCAGAAAAGCTGCCTTTAGGTACATTAAAATTCTTAGCATGGGTCATACTTGTAACTTTATTACTTTGTAATTTTTCTCTATTAGAAAACTCAGTAGGCACTCCCATTGCATCACCTACTATAAATCCAAATATACTATTTGTAATTGATTTATTCATAATACCTACTTCTATAATAATATATTATTATTATTTATTTTTCTTTTTGTATTTTTTCTAATTTTTTCCAATTATATATTCCATAAATATCATTTATAAGATTTATTATAGGATTAATTACTAAAGGTAATAATATTAAACTACCACTTACTGTTGGTATTCCCCATAATACAATTAGTATTAAGTCATTTACTACATAAAAGTAAAAATTATATTTACTTCTTCTAATACTTAAGTATATTGCAAATAAACTATCCATAACTGATAATGATGAAATAAAAAGCTGACTTGTATTAAAAGACTTTAGTAAAAAGTATATTCCTAAAAAGATAAATATACTTAAGATAGATATGGTAGTCCATTCTTTTATTTTTATATTATTAATTTCAACAGAGTTTGTTTTTTTATTTTGATGTTTTAACCAAGATATAATACCAATAAAATACATTGGTAACATAATACATAAATAAATTAATACTTCACCATAATACTTATTTTTAAATGAAACAATACTATATAGGACTACTATTAATAAGCCAAAGATTTGTCCAAGATGTTTACCTTTAGCCAGTAGTAAAGCAGTTGTTATTCCCACTATTGAACAAGTAGTTGTTAACAAATCTGATTTAAATATAATACCTGCTAAAGCAAGTACTATAATGCCAATAAATAGTAATGTTTTTTCAAATTTAGTCCAATCCTTAAGCATTTTATCATTCCTATCTTTGCTATTTTAATCCTTAATATAACTTATCTGTATAAATCTTGTAGATTAGATCCATCTAAATTCATATTTCTAGTTATTTCTATCATTTTAGAAAAAGTAGAATCATAAACATAATCTAATACATATATTTTATTATTTAAGATATTAACATAAAAACCATAAGAATATGCTTCATATACTTTTTTATCATTAGTACCATCCATATTAATAGTATTAATATTATATTTCCATGCATACATTGAATTATTAAAGTTTTCATCATATGTTATATATAAAATTGTATCTTCATATGAATTAATTTTATTTATTTTAATACCACTTGATGGTCTTATTGTGTTAGTATCTTTACCTGATGTAGTACATGATTTAATATTATTATTTTCATCTAAGTATATGATTTTGCCTTTTCCTATTATAAAATATAATATTTTTTCATTAATTATCTGCTCTTTTAAAGTACCATCTGGATTTGATTTATACATATTATTATTTGAATCTATATAGTATAGTTTATTATCAAATACTACACTTAATCCTGAAGAACTTACTCCACTTACTATTTCCTCTTCATTAGTACCATCAAGTGATGATCTATAAATTGAAGATAAACTAGAGTTATAATCTGGTTTTCTAATATAATATAACCATTGTTTATAAAAATTCATATTAACAGTATATTTATTAATAATGTGTTCTAAATTAGTACCATCTGTTTTAATACGATACAAAGTATATGTACCATCTATTTTATTACCACTATTACCTGAGAAATATAACCACCCTTCATTTACAGTAAAAGACCATCCAAACCCATCAAATATTGTTTTAACTACATTTGTATTATTATTTCTAACATATACATGTGGATTACCATTTTTATCAAAATTAGAATAATATTGATTTTTACCATCATCAAAGTAATATTGTCCATTTACTATATTCCCTAAATCATCTTCTTTTACACCTAGTGACACTAAAGATGAATTAATATTGACAGCTTTTCCATTTTTTGTATCACTTACCTTATTTTTATTAAATATAAGTAGTAATACTATGATTATTATTGCAAGCCCAAGTAATATCATTAATATTGGTATAAGTTTACTTTTATCTTTCTTTTTCATACTTCCTCCTATTCATATATTTATTATATCATAAATTATTATTTCATAAAAAATATTCTAAAATATTTCTAGTATCATCACAAAAAAATGAAATGTATATACATTTCATTTAATATGTTTTAGTACTAATTGTTTAGATTCTTCATCTATTCTTTTTATTGTGTCTTTTTTAGTATTAGTAATATGGTGTTTATTATGTTCTGATGCTATTAGGAAGAGTCTTAACTGCTCTTCTATATTTATATCTAGTATAGACTTAAATGCTTTAATACCACTTGGATACTTTTCTAAGAGTGCTTGAAAGTTATCTTGGTATATATGACCAAAATAGAAGTAGTTTTTGATGTGTTCTCTGTTCCCATATGTTTGAACAAATGAAAGTTCATTATCAAATATTGGTGATAAAGAAAACTCTAAAAAACCTGTTTTTTTCTTATTCATAAACATAATATTAAACTCTGCTCTATCATCCTGATGAGTATAAAAATCAAATGCAAATAAATTTAGTATTGATTCAACAAGTTTATTATACTCTGCTTCATTAGAATAGAAGCTTCTAAATGATTCTAGTCCATTTAATGAACCATCATACATCTTCTTATATATACATGTAACTTTATATAAATCATATAACAGGTAATAATCTTTATGTGGTTCTATAAAACTTTTTGATGCTAATGTATACTTATCATTATCTTTTAAATAATAATACTCAGCATTTTCTAAGTTAAATAATGGTGCTAGAAACCCAGAAAATAGTTCAGTGAAATACAATTTTTCACCCTTTTCACCATGCTCGGTAATTCTATCTTCCCTTTCAATATAATATTCATTATTATACATATATGTATCTTTATCAGTAGGTAAATAATGCTGCCATTTTATTTTAGTATCAGTCACTAATTCCATATCTTTTTTATCTAATATTGTCATAATATCCCTCTTGGAGAGATATTATATCATAAAATTAAATATTATCAATTAAAAAGAACCTATTACTAGGTTCTACTTAATAGATTCAAATATAGTTATTATTTTATCTTGTTTTGAATTTATTGAATTTTGTCCAAAATATAGTACTACATTATTATTGATAGTGATATCACAATCATCATATGTTCCATTTGTACCTGATACAGTAATACACTCTTTTTCTTTTATGTTATTAAACTCCTCAGATGTTTCATCAAATACTGCTATATTAAATGGACCTTCATCAATAACTGTATATATATATCCTGATTCTTGTCCTACTACACCTTGATTAGAATCAAATTTAATAAACTCAATATTTTCTTTTGCTAATTGTTTTTCAAATTCTTCAACTATATTAGTATCACTCATTTTACTTACACATCCTGACATTAGTACTATACATACTAATAATATAACTATCTTTTTCATATTTAAAATCCTTTCGAAACATTAATATATTTTTCTAATACATTTTTTAAATCAACTGGATAGAAAGTACTATAGTTTGATGGTACTCCATCCGTAGTATTTATATATTTATAATAATATACTGTATATGATTCTGCTACAAATTCTACTCCTGGAGCTGATATATTAACATATGCATATTTTCTAAGAGGATATGAACCATTATTATTATATATACCTAGATATTTCTTATATATAGTTAATAAATCACTTTGTTGTGATATATTACCTGTTTGGAGTATATTACCATAATTGAAATCCCATGTATGTGCCATTTCATGTACCATAGTAGATCTATAAAATACATCACATCTTAATGCAATATATCGCATCCCTGCTGATGCCCCTGTTGCATTCATACTTTCAAAATTTGGAAACTGTAAGAAAAATGAATTACGTGTACTTAAATATACCTGTTTTGTTTTTAAAACATATGCTGGTAACTTACTTAAAATAGCTTTTTGTTTAGCTACATTGTCAGAATTACAACCTTTTTCTACAATAAGTTTCATTCCACTATAATTAACTGTTTCTTTAACACCATTATTTATTAATAGTGGCTCTAATTTGATTACACCTACAATAGTAAATGATGCCTCTTTTCCATTTGATGCTACTGCACTTATTTTAGATGTACCCTCACCAATAACTGTAATAGAAATTTTATTGGGATTACCACTATAGACATTCATTCTAACTGCATTTGAATTACTATTTTTCCATGTTACATTAGTACCTGATGGATTAGGATATGCAGTAATTCCATTTGCTATATATCCTATTTCATGATTTTCAGTACCTTGTACATTAATAGAAACTGATTGTACTGTTGCCTGTCTTGTGGTTGTTCTTGTTGTAGTTGCTGCTACTGCCCTTGTTGTTGAATTTGTTGCCGATTTAGTAGTTGTAGTACTTATCATATACTCATCTGTATAACATTTCTTTGTTTTACCATTTAAGTCTTTTAATACTACTCTACCTCTTTTTCTAAATTCACTATTTATAGTTATATTTTTTACTTGATTACCAATATTATCTTTTGATATTGTGTCATATGTATAAAAGAAATTTAGCAATCTATCATCTTTTGATACTTCCCAATCCCATTTATTATTATTAGCAGGCTTAATTGTTACCTCTAATATTGATCCTTTTATTGCATAACTAAAACTTGGACATACAAGTGGTAATAACTCCTGTTTTGTAGTTGTTACTGTTGTTGTTTGTCCTCCACCTTTTACTATATATTCTTTTGATGCCCATTTAACTCCAAGATCATACTCTATAGCATAATCAAGTGGTCTCCAATTTTCAATTTCGCTTGGTTTATATGTTAAACCCGCATATGTTTGTGCCCATCTAACATATATTTTATATCTTGTATCTGTTTTAGATGAAATATCTAATTCTAATGTTGGATAATTTGTAGACTTCTTATTATATACATTATGATAAGAATATTTATTATTTTTATTTAATGTATATACCCTAATACTATAATATTTAGCACTTTTAGGAGGTATTATTTTTAATATATCTCCTGTTCTTTGAACTACAAATCTATTATCTAATTGACCATTTACATTTGCTGATAAATTATTACTAATACCTAATAATTCTAAAGATGTTCTACCTGTTAGTACACCAACTCCAGAAAATATCATTGTTACACATAAAACAATAGCTAAAACTAATTCAATCCTTGCTACTTTTATTAAAGACTTGGAAGCCATCTTTGGTCTTCCTACTTTAACAATAAATTTATTTTTATCTTTTTTTAACATATTTTTCAACTTCCTTTAGTATATATATTTATCATAATACATATATTACTAAAAGAATAGTCTTAAAATATAATATGTAAACATATTGTATATTTTAAATAATAAAAACACTTCATAAGAAGTGTATTGAAAAATGTTATGGTGCCATGTACAAGAATCAAACTTGTGATTGTTGCTTACCATGCAACCGTTATATCACTTAACTAACACGGCTTATTGGCGTCCTTGGGCAGATTCGAACTGCCGACTT
>CAYNHX010000051.1:0-5482 GCA_964397275.1 uncultured Muribaculaceae bacterium
AGTGCCTAAAAAAGGTATTAAGAAGAAACTGTTAGATATGGTAATTGAAAATGCTAAAATTACTCTTGATGAAAAACAAGATTTACTTATTAAGAATTATAATAAAGATGTTAATGCAATATTAGAGTTAGAAAAGATATTAAATATTAGCAGTATTAAAAGAATAGAGGCATTTGATAATGCACATTTATTTGGTACATTTACAGTATCTGGTATGGTAGTATTTATAAATGGTAAGAAAGAACCAAAAGAATATAGAAAATATAAGATAAGTATAGATAGTAAAGATGATTATAGCTCATTAAAAGAAGTAATCTATAGAAGATATTATAAGCTCTTAGAAGATGGTCAAAATAAACCAGATCTAATATTAGTAGATGGTGGAGAAAATCAAGTCTCAGTTGCTAAAAAAGTACTTGCTGATTTTAATTTAGATATACCAGTTTATGGTCTTAAAAAAAGCAGTAAACATAAAACATATCAATTAGTAAGTGATATAACTACTATTAATATTGATAATAAAAGTAATGCATTTCATTTATTAGAAAGAATACAAGATGAAGTACATAGATTCACTATTAATTATCATAAACAAATAAGAAGCAAAGGAGCTATATCAAGTTCACTAGATAATATAAAAGGACTTGGTAAAGTTAGAAAAGAGCAGTTAATAAATAAATATAAAACAATTAATAATATTAAAAAATTGAATATAGATGAATTAAAAGAATTTATGCCAGAAAATGTAGCAAATAATTTATATAATATTTTAAAAACAAATAAAATATGATATAATTATAGAAAATAGGAGAATATATGAATAAAAAAGGATTTACATTAATAGAACTTATTGCTGTAATAGTAATACTAGCAATAATACTTCTTATAGCAGTACCCAAGGTGTTAACAATAATAGAAACGTCTAGAAAAAATTCATTATTATCAGGTACAAAGATAATAGCAAAAGCAATACAATCAGATTCATTATCAACAAGCAAGAGATATTATTTACTAGATAGTGATGGTAAGTTGTATAGATGTACTAGTGAAGAAGAACCTACATGCGATAAGAATAATCCAATAAAATACGAAGGTAAATTAATTTCTCAAGATGGCAATTCTGTTATTTTTGTAAAAAATGAAGATGGTACAGTTGAGTTAAAAACAGGCGGAACAATATGTGATAAAACAAAAAAATATTGTATTACAGCAGGCGGAGATCTTGATTTAAGATCTGTTAAAATAGAGGATGTTAAACCTCCAATAGCACAAACCTCTACATTATCAAATACAAATACAACAACATCTAGTGAAGAAAACACAATTGTTGTATCAGGAAACATAACAAAATATGGAACTAGTGGATCAGTAACTTACACACTGTATAGTAATGGTAGATTGGTTATTAATGGCACTGGTGATGCAATAATGGAAGATTATACGATGGATGATGTAGTAGAGCAACAAACATTTTCCCAGGCTATTAACATTCAAGCATTTAAAAGTGAAGTAAATAGATATATATTAGAAGGAATGATACCCGATGAAGACTTTTATATGACTTTTTATTATGCATATATAAGCGGTGTAAGAACAATAGAAGCGTTTATATCTTTTATAGACCAAGTTGATGAGACAATGACAATTGAAGAAATAACACAAGTTGTAAATGAAATGGCAACTGCTTATTTTGGAGAAAATGCAAATAATATTTTTTCAATTTTAAATCCAAAAACTCCAGAAACATTAGAAATAATTGGTGTAAAAGAAATTGGTGATTTTGCATTTCCAATGAATAATTTTCAAAATATTAATATACCAAGTAGTGTAAGAAGTGTTGGCTTGGGTTCATTTATTTATTCTACAAATATTACAAGTTTAACATTAGCAGACGGTTTATTAGAATTAGGAGACGGAGCATTTCAATATAGTAATAAATTATCATCAGTATCTTTCCCGAGTAGTTTGGAATCAATTGGGAGATATGCCTTTGATAACTGTAATTTATCAAGTATAATAATTCCAAATACAATATCGGAAATAAAATTGTTTGCATTTTCTAATAATCAACTAACCAGTGTAACAATACCAAATAGTATAACTTCAATAGGATCAAATGCATTTTATAATAACCAATTAACTAGCGTAACAATACCAAATAGTGTAACTTCAATAGGATCAAATGCATTTTATAATAACCAATTAACTAGTGTAACAATACCAAGTAGCATAACTTCAATAGGAAGTACTGTGTTTTGTAACAATAAATTAACCAGTTTAATAATACCAAGTAACATAAAGTCAATAGGATATTCTTCCTTTGCTGATAATCAATTGACCAGTTTAACAATAGGTAGTAATGTTTCATCAATAGATAGTTATGCCTTTTCAAATAATTTGCTAACTAATATTATAATACCAAGCAATGTTACAGATATACAATATGGAGCATTTCAAAGTAATCCAATAACAAACGTAACAATTCAAGGAGAATACCCAACAAGATTTAATGGTGGTTGGACTGTAATTGGATTTCCAGCAGAGTTAATGCCACAATAAAACATATATATAAAGGAGAAAAATATGAAAAAAATAGTTAAATTATTTATAATATTTGGAGTAGTAATAATATTAAGTGGATGTGGAAACAAGGAGTTTTTAGAATATTATAAAAATATGAGTATTGATTCTAAAAGTATAACAGGATATCAGATAGATTTAAGAATATCTGGTAGTAATAAAAAAGCGGTAATAAATAAAACAATAAAAATAGATAATTATATGAATACTGATTATAAAATATCAGAAAAAAACGTATTAAGGAACATTTTTGAATTATTTAAAAATAAAAAATTTGGATTTATAAATAATACAGATGAAGTAATATATGTAGTTAATAACAAGGTATATGAAGATAATGATAAAAACGAAATAGTATTATCTGATAGAAAATTATCAAGTATACATTTTAGAAATCCAGATATATATTTAGAAGGATTAAAAAATATAAAGAAAGTAGAAAAGACGAGTAATGTTACAATTAATACAAAAAAATATAAATTATACAAAGTTATAATCTCAAAAAAAATAACAAATGATCTTGCAAAAGAGGTTAATATAGCAGGTATTAGTAACAAAAAGGATTTTAATGCCGAAATATATATTAATAGTGAAAATTATGTACATAGAATAATATATAAAATAGATGGAATAACATTTAATATATTATTTTATGGTATAAATAATACAAGAAGCATAAATGTTTCTAAATAGGAGTTTATATGAATAAAAAAGGATTTACACTAATAGAACTTTTAGCAGTAATAGTAATATTAGCAATAATAATGGCAATAGCAGTACCCAAGGTGTTAACAATAATAGAAACGTCTAGAAAAAATTCATTATTATCAGGTACAAAGATAATAGCAAAAGCAATACAATCAGATTCAATATTAACGGGCAAAGAGTATTATAAATTAGATAATAATGGTAAATTATATAGATGTGAAGATGGCGAAGAGTGTAGTAATTTTAAAGAAATAAAATATAATGGTAAATTAATATCTTCATCGGGTGAATCTATTATAAAAGTTAATAATGAAGATGGTGAAGTAGACTTACAAGAAAATGGGACAATATGTGATAAAACAGGGAAAAATTGTATTTCAGGCCCAGCATCACTAAAATCAGTAAAAATAGAGGATATTGGATCGACAAGTGTTTCATCAACAACACAATCAAATACAACAACTACAACAACGCCGATAGATCAAAATACAGTTGTAGCATCTGGTGATATAAGTGGAGATGGAGGCTATGTTGCATTTGAATTAAAAGGATCAGGAATATTAACAATAACAGGTTTTGGCCCAACAAAAAGTTCTGACTCTGATGGTGCACCATGGGATAGAATAGCTGCAAAAATAATATCTGATATGGTTAAAGATGATATTATTTTTGAAAATATTGGTCCAATTGCAACACAACTTGGTATTCCAGTTGAAATGGCAACACAGATTGGATATTATACTTTAGCACAAATGTATAGTTCTCGTGCTGCATCAGCTGAAGAATTTGATAGCTACATATTTGCAAAATATAAAGAGCATTTTCAAATTTGGGGAAGTGGCAGTACTGCTGAAGAAGGAATAAATGATGTACAGACATTACTAATTATGCTCTATGGAGAAGCAAATATGAATAAGATTTGGAATTATATACATGTCGATGAAGTCGTTTTTAGTAATGGTATAACTGAAATTGGAGCTAATTGTTTTAGAGATCTTGGAACTACAAGTATAGAGTTATCAAATACAATTACTGAAATAGGAGATTCTGCATTTGCAGAAAACCAATTAAAAGATTTAGTAATACCAAATAATGTAACAACAATAGAGTTGTCAGCATTTTCTTTAAGCAATATAGAAAACATAACTTTAGGCAACAGTTTAACTTATATAGATGATTATGCATTTGTAGGTAATAAAATAAAGATTTTAGAAATACCTGCTAATGTAGGACATTTAGGATGGGGGGCATTTGCAAATAATCCTTTTACATCAGTAACTATCTTAGCAAATGAAAACAACATAGTAACAAGATTTAATGAAAATTGGGAAAATATTGGATTTCCAACATTAATGATGCCTTAGTATAAGCATAAATTTAATATATTTTAAGAAAAGAGGAAAATATGAAAAAAATAATAATAGTTAGTGTATGTATTGTTTTAATAACTTTAACAACATTGTTTTTGGTATTAAAAGATAATAAATTAGAAAATGCTTATAATAAGATGCAAATAGGAGACAAATTAACAGGGTATTCATTTGATCTTAGAATAATATCTTCTAATAAAACTAAACCGTTTTTATATATTGTAAATGTTGCAAATTATAAAAATAAAGTTTATAAAGTCAATCTTCCTGATTTAAAATCACTAAAAATTAACTTATTAAATAGTAATAAAAAACCAAATTATATATATATAAAAAAACTGATGATAAAGTATTATACTTTAATTCTAATATATACTTAAATGGGCTTAAAAATATAACTAAAACAAATAAAAAAGAAAAAGTTAAATTTTTCAAAAGAAATTACACCTTATATAAAGTAGATTTTAATAAAGAATATGGTGATACACTTGCTAAGTATCTTGAAATAGATGATATTTATAATAAAAACAGTGCATTAACAGGTGATATATATATTGATGAAAAAGGTTATGTATATAAAATAATATATAGAGTAGAAAAGATAATTATAATGACAACTTATTATAACTTTAATAAAATTGGTAAAATAGATATACCAAATAATTAAGTAGGAAACTACTTTTTTTATTTTAAAGACATTTAAGTATAAATATTATATAATATAAATGGTGATTTTATGAATAATATTAAAATAATGGATAGAAAATTAGCAGATAAAATATCTGCTGGTGAAGTAATTGAAAAGTGTGTATCAGTTGTAAAAG
>CAYNHX010000052.1:0-1038 GCA_964397275.1 uncultured Muribaculaceae bacterium
TTCCAACCTGATAATTTTCATCTGGTTTTAACCAATTTTTGATTTTGTTAAACACCTATATCTTTCCTCCTATTTTATATTACTTTTATCATATATCTTTTTAACTTGTTTGTCAATAAGTTTTTTTTTGCTTTACAACCCCATATATAATTTGTTTTTTTTCTGGTTTTTGTGATGTGAATTTATATGCATCTAAAAAATTATCTTCTTCTACCAACTCATTACAATATATAATTATTATTGGTTCTTCTTTATTAACATAGTCTCCTACTGATTTTGTTAATAATAATCCCACATTATAATTTATTTTTCCATTAATTTTAATATATTTATTTATTTCTTTTGATATTTTATTTGCATCTATATCCGAAATATATCCACTTTCTTTTGATTTTATTTCATATGTTTTATCACAAAGTTTGATATTATTAATTTCTCCACCTTGTTTTTTTATTAATAATTTAAATAATTTTAAAGCTTTACCATTATAAAAATTATTTTTAACTTCTTTTTTAGCTTGTTCTAGACTTATATCTTTTGTAATACTTACCATATATGTTGCTAGTGTTAAACAAAGTTTAATAAAATCTTTATCCCCGTTTCCTTTTAGTGTTTCTATTGCTTCTAGAACCTCAATACTATTACCTATTGTTAATCCTAGAGGATAATCCATATTTGTTAGTAGTGCAACTACTTTTTTATTAAATCTTTTCCCTATATTTATCATAAGACTTGCTAATTTAGTTGCCTCTTCTATATTTTTCATAAAGGCACCTTTTCCTACTTTTACATCAAGTGTAATAGTATCTGCACCGGATGCTATTTTCTTGCTCATTATACTTGCAGCAATAAGTGGTATTGAATCAACTAATCCTTTTTTATCCCTAAGATCATAAATTAATTTGTCTGCTGGTACTATATCTATAGTAAGAGCACTTAAAGATAATTTTAATTCTTTTATTTGCTCTTTTATTTGTTTGCTAGATAAATTTGTATTAAAACCTGTAGTAGCAGGAGCATCATTGATATCAAATTCCG
>CAYNHX010000052.1:1068-5458 GCA_964397275.1 uncultured Muribaculaceae bacterium
TATTTCCAAGACTCTTACCACTAAATTTTACTACGTTAACTCCACAAGCTGCAACAAGGGGGCATACAACAAATGTTGTTTTATCTCCTACACCACCTGTTGAGTGCTTATCTGCACAAATTCCTATATCAGTTAAATTTATAGTTTCACCACTGTTAATATATGCTTTTGTTAAATAATATGTCTCTTCTTCATCCATACCATTATCATATATTTCTTTTAATAGTAAAGCCATATTATCGATATTAATTTTACCATTACAAAAATTATCCACAAAGAAACTAATTTCCTCATTAGATAATTTCATTTTTTTCTTTTTCTTATTAATAATATCTTGTATATTCATATAATCACCGCCATTATTATATCACATATAAATATATGTTTTACTATTTATTAGTATGAGTTATTTTGTTTTTATTTTTTATTGCATACCAAGCAAATGGAGATAGCATATCTTCACTTAAATCATTTATGTCTAACCATACTGCACCATTTGAATCCAAACCATCTGCTTCTATTTTTAAATTATTACTATCTATTTTTGTTTCAGATAGAATACCAATATGATGTAAATCTTCTATGACGTTTTCTGTCATTTGCCATTTAATATTTGCTGCTGTTACATCAAATAGATTTGCATTTAAAACATTAACACCTATTTCTTCAATTACTTCTCTTTTTAATGCTTCAATTGGAGTTTCTGTATGCTCAATACCTCCACCGGGTAAATCATATTTACCTTTGTATCCTCCTCTTGCTTTTTTTATTAATGCAATTTTATTGTTAACAATTATTATTGCATATGCTCCTACGTGTGTTTTTTGTTTTTCTTCCATAAATCCTCCTATATATTTATTTAATATGTTTTTCTTCAATATTTATTTCTTCATTATTCTGTTTCAAAATTAATTTCATATCTGTAGGATATAATCCACCACATGCTGTTGGTATTTGAAAAATAGAACCGATTTTTTTATTATATAATCCATTATCTCTTAATCTCTCAATATTCCAATCAATAACATCAGTTAATGACCAATATGTTATGCCATCTAGTTTTATTAACGACTTGTTTATAATATCAGAAATTTTTTTAATTTTCTTTGCTTTATAATCATATAGTTGTTGTAAAGATATATTGGGATTCTCTCCAAAGATTTCTGCAATATATTTTTCTTCTAAAGATAAATCGAATTCAGTTATTTGTATATTTTTTTTCTTCTCTTCTTGTAATTTTTTTAAATCCTTGAAACAATCAATAATTTCTTCATCTGGTGTATCAAATCCTATATGCATTTGAGTACCTAATGTATCTATTAATCCTGGAGCAATACTGTCTATTTTATCTAGAACATCAAATACTTTTTTTCTTTTATCTTTTTCTTCTAAATGAGGCTCGTTATATAAATATTTTACTCCTTCTGGTTTATTATCTTTTGCATATTGAAAAGTAGATACTAAATCTTCAATAGATATTCCATATCTTTCTTCCCATATATTATAATATTCACCCTTTCCATTTTTAAAAATACTAATTATTTCATTAAATAAATCAATTGCATTAATAACTGGTTTTTTCTCACCATTTATTTCAATTTGATGTGTTCTATTATACTCTATGACAAAATCAATAACGGCTTTTACATATTCTTTTATTATTTGTAGAATTTCTTCTTTATTTTTACCAACAAATAATTTGTTTGAATCTTCTTTCATAAGTAATGAATGAATACGAACTTGCTTACCATTTTTATATGCAAAATCTAAATCTCTTTTTAAATGATAAAAATCAAATCTTTTGGTTGGTTCGTTACTGTCATACATTTTATTAACTATAAAATATATTCTACCAGAATCTACTAGCATATTATCAAAATTTGATAATTTACTATTTAATAGTAGCATTTCTTCATATAGATTATCTGATTTCATTTGGTTTCTTTCTTCTGATACAAAATGATGATTATAAGAAAATATTTTGTCATATTCTTTTGGATATTTATTTTTAATAAACTCTTTTAACCAATCTTCTATTTCTGGGCTTCTTTTTAATAGTTCCCTCTCGATTATATCTATATCCTCTTGAGTTATATCAACATTAAATAATCTATTTCTTATTTTTTCTATGTTATCTGAGTTGTGAAAAACCATTGTATCTTGATAATATTTAAATACTGTTTTTTTTGCTTCTTCTAAGCTTAATTTGCGAATATTATCTATTTGTGAGTGATAATGCAAAAGTTGATCACAATTTAAAATAAATGTAATTATCTCTTCAATATCATTACATTGTATTATTGATAATAAATCAATTTGTTCAAAACTGAAATATCCTCCCAAAAAGTTTGATTCAACATCTAAACTATATGACTCCACTATTATCACCTTTTATAGTTATTATATCATATATTTAATTCAATAAATATTCTTTGTAAAATATTTAAGTATTAATTTGTTATATCTTTTTAATTTATTAATTCCTATTTTTGATAATATAAAGAAGCAGATTATTCTGCTTCTTCTTTTTCTTTTTTACTAGATAAAAACGTCACTTTTTCTGCTACTACTTCTGTTATACTTTTTTTTATTTCGTCTTTTTCATATATTCTTGTTTGTACTCTACCTTTTATGCCAAGTAAATCACCTTTTTTACAATATTCTGTTGTTGTTTCTGCAATGCCTGTCCAAAGTACACAATCAACAAAATCTGTTTCATACTCACCATTAGAATTTTTATAAGAACGTGGTACTGCAAGTGTAATATTTGTTACATTCTTTCCATTTTCAGTAGTTCTTAATTCTGGATCTCTAACTAGTCTTCCTACAATAACTATTTGATTTAACATAATATTTCTCCTTTCAAAAACATAATATATAATTAAAAATATTATTTCAAAATGAAATAATACTTTTTTTATTATTAAAATTCTTATAATTTTTAATTATTACATAAATATATTAAAATTTTATTAAATAAAAAATACTAAAAAAATAATTTTAGTATTTTAACAAGTTTTTGGTATATCGTTTCTAAGCAAATTGTTTAACTCAACTGCATATTCAAGCGGTAATTCGTTTCTGAATTTTTCTAAAAAACCCATTACTAAAAGCTCTATTGCTTTTTCTTTATCTATTCCTCTACTCATTAAATAAAATAACTGTTCATCATTTATTTTAGATACAGTCGCTTCGTGTGTAATGGTACTTGTTTTATTTTTATTAATGTTTGCAGGATATGTATCACTTTTTGATAATTTATCCAAAAGCATAGTATCACATTTCACTTTAGAATTAGAATTTTTAGAATCGTTACTTATTTTTACTAATCCTCTATAGTTTGCTATACCACCATTTCTAGCAATTGATTTAGATAATATTGTACTTTTAGTATTGTTACCTATATGTATCATTTTAGCTCCAGTATCTTGTATTTGATTCTTATCTGCAAGTGCTATTGTTATACATCTACCAATTGAGTTATCCCCTTTTAAAATACATGCTGGATATTTCATGGTTATTTTAGAACCAATATTACCATCAATCCATTCCATAGTACCTGATTCTTCTACTACTGCTCTTTTAGTTACTAAATTGTATACATTGTTAGACCAATTCTGAATAGTAGTATATTTACATTTAGCATTTTTACCTACATATATTTCTACAACTGCAGCATGAAGTGAGTTTTCAATATGTTTAACTGCTGTACATCCTTCTATATATTCTAGTGATGCATCATCATCTACTATTATTATTGTTCTTTCAAATTGTCCCATTTTCTTGTCATTAATCCAAAAATAACTTTGAAGAGGTCTATCTAATTTTACTCCCTTAGGTACATATATAAATGCTCCTCCACTCCAAAAAGCAGTATTTAGTGCTGAAAATTTATTATCACTATAATCTACTATATTATTAAAGTGTTTTTTGAATATACTTGAATGTTTTTTTAATGCTTCATCTGTACTTAAAAATATTACTTTTTTTTCATTAATATATGACATCATATTATGATATAAAGTTTCACTTTCATATTGAATGCCAATACCCCCTAGATAATCTTTTTCTGCTTTTTCAAGACCAATATCTTTAAATTTATTTCTAATATTTTTATTTATATTGTCCCAATTATTATATACTTCTTCATTAATCTTTTTATAATATGTAATATCATTAAAATCAATATCTATTTTAGGACCAAATTTAGGCATTTTTTGTATGTTAAAAGACCCGATTGCCTTTAGCCTTAAATCAAGCATCCATTTTGGTTCTTTTTTTATTTTCGATATATCTTTTACAATATCAATATTATTCATATAAGCACATCCTTATTTTAATAATTTTTTAATACCCCAAAAAGGAAGTAGTGCACATTTTTTTCTATTTG
>CAYNHX010000053.1:0-1929 GCA_964397275.1 uncultured Muribaculaceae bacterium
TGATGTATGGGCTGGCAATGTTAGAGACATTATTAATAATAAAATAGTAGAGTTTAAAGATGTAATTGGATGTCGTGATGATATTATGACTTATTTAATAAGTATGGGATTAGAACCACTTACAGCATTTAAAATAATGGAATTTGTAAGAAAAGGTAAACCTAGTCAAGATAAAGCTACGTGGAAAGACTTTGAAGACGAGATGAGAGAAAAAAATGTGCCAGAGTGGTATATTACTTCTTGTGCTAAGATAAAATATATGTTTCCTAAAGCTCATGCAACAGCATATATAATGATGGCTCTTCGTGTAGCATATTTTAAAGTATATTATCCAATATATTATTATGCATCTTATTTTTCAGTTAGATGTTTTGATTTTGAAATAGAGAAAATGATAAAGGGGTATAACGCTATTAAAGAAAAATTAATAGAGTATGAAAAGCAAGGATATGAAATAACTACTAAAGACTCTGATAAACAAGGAGTACTTGAATTAGCACTTGAGTTTACTGCAAGAGGCTTTAGTTTTAAGAATATAGATTTATATAAATCTGATGCTAAAAAGTTTGTAATAGATGAAGATAATAAATCATTAATCCCACCTTTTATTACATTATCAGGACTAGGAGATACAGTTGCAAATAAAATATTAGAAGAAAGACAAAAAGGTAAGTTTATTAGTAAAGAAGATCTTCAAAAAAGAGCAAAAGTATCAACTACATTAATAGATAAAATGAATTTAATGGGCATATTAGATGATCTTCCAGAGTCTAGCCAATTATCTTTATTTTAGGTGATATATGAATATTAATAATGAAATATACGAAGTGGTAATAATTAGAAAAGATAATAAAAATATTTATATAAGAGTAAAAGAAGACTTAAAAATATATATTACATGTCCTAAGAAGATAAGTGAAAAATATATTCAGGATCTATTATATAAAAGCAAAGAAGAAGTAGCAAAGATGATAGATAAACAAAAAAGCAAAAGGTACAAGGAAGAGAAAAATAGTGGTTATTACTTGGGGAATAAAATAGATATAATATTTTGCAATGTAGTAACTGAGCCCAAGTTAGAAAATAATAGATTGCTAGTAAAAAATAAAAAGGATTTAGATAAGTGGTATAAAAAAAGGTGTGAAATAGAATATAAATTTTTATTAGATAACATATATCCTATTATTGTTGAAAAGATTCCATATCCTAAGATTAAATTAAGAACAATGAAAACAAGATGGGGAGTATGTAATAGAAAAGATAATTCTATAACATTAAATACAGAGCTAATAAAATATAAAACAAATATTATTAACTATGTAATAATACATGAATTAGTACACTTTATACATTTTAATCACAGCAATAACTTTTGGATGGCAGTAGAAAAGTATTATCCAAACTATAGAGAAGTAAGAAGAGAGTTAAAGGAGTAAATTATGGTAATAACGTCTTTAGATAATAAGTATATAAAAGATATAGTAAGTAATAAAGATATATTTTTAGTAGAAGGTTTTCATTTAACTCAAGAAGCATATAAAGCAAAAGTGTTATTAGAAGTACTATTACTTGAAAACGAGCATGTAGATTATGATATTAAAACTACATATATAAATGATAAAGTAATGAATAAGTTAAGTAAGTTAGAATCTAAAACAAAGATAATAGGTGTATGTAAAAAACTTAGTAACAATGCTAATATTACTGGTAAGTTATTAATACTAGATGATATACAAGATCCTAGTAATTTAGGTATGATAATTAGAAGTGCAGTTGCTTTTTCATATAATACAATTATCTTAAGTAAAACATCAGTTAAATATACAAACGATAAAGTAATAAGGGCATCTCAAGGTATGATATTTAAAGTAAATATTATATATTCTGATTTAGAAGAAATATTTACTAAATTAAAAAAAGATGGTTATC
>CAYNHX010000053.1:1962-5421 GCA_964397275.1 uncultured Muribaculaceae bacterium
AGTACTTGGTAATGAAGGTAGTGGTATTAATTCCGCGTTATATAAGTATTTTGATGAT
The DNA here is from genome assembly GCA_964397275.1 of uncultured Muribaculaceae bacterium. Classification (GTDB taxonomy): domain Bacteria; phylum Bacillota_I; class Bacilli_A; order RF39; family UBA660; genus DAOOPL01. The sequence continues at coordinate 2,021 of CAYNHX010000053.1, forward strand.
GTTATAAATATTAAAATTAATAAAGAATGTGAAAGCTTAAATGTAGCAGTTGCTGCAGCAATAATAATGCATCATCTCAATTGACTATTAAACATTATTTTGCTATTATATATAATGTAAGAATATAAGAGGTGATTACTATAAATAATAGAAAAAAAGTAATAATACTAATTATATTTGTAGTAATAATGTTTTCTGGATCAATACTTGTTGTAAATAACTATTTTAAAGAATCCCCTAAAAATGATGTTTCATATGATGATACAATAAAAGAGCAAGATGAAAAAGATAGCAATACAACAACAACAAATATAACAACTGAAGAGATAGCAACACAATTAATAACAGTAACAACGACAAGAAGAAGAGTAGTAAGAAGAATAACTACTACATCACAAGTAGTACCACAAGCAGTAGTAAGAACACTACTTAAATCAGGTGATATTACAAAAGAAGGTACAGAAGGTCTAGTCATGTATTATTACTATGATGATGGAACTTTCGAAGTAAAAGGCACAGGCGATGGTATTATGGAATCATTATATTATGATGAAACTAAAGGTGAATTTGCAGGCATTCCAATTATTACAAAAAGTTCAATAGAAGTATTTTGGGAAAAATTGGGTAGTTTATATATAAATAGTGAAAAAGCTTTGAAAATAGAAATACCAAATGCTGAAGATGAATTCTATTTTGGATTATTTGAAACATATATGATAGCTGAAATGAATACAACTGATAAATTAATAAATTATTTATTTCAAAATTTGCCTCCTGATACTTATGGTACAGAAGAAGAAAAACTGAAAGCAGCAACAGACTATATTATTACAACCTTAGATAGTATGTTTGGAGAAGGTAAAGGATTATATATCTATGATAATTTAAATATTGATTATAAATTACCTAATAAAATATTAATTGATGGTGGTGTAAAAGAAATAGGTAGGGGAATGTTTGGTTTGGGAGTGTTATACGGAGAAGAAGTACCAGAAACACTTTCTATAAATAATTTGGAATTAGAAAGTGGTATTGAAACAATAGGAGTTGGAGCATTCTTGTCAACAGGGCTTATAAGTTTAGAAATACCAAATACAGTAAAAATGATTGATAATGCAGCATTTGCTAATAATAAAATTAAAAATATTACAATACCAAGTAGTGTAAATGCAATAGGTGTATATGCTTTTGCAAACAATATATTAGACACTATTACTATATCAAGCACATTGTCATTAATTGGGCAAGATGCATTTAGAAATAATCCAATTACAAAAATAGATATATTAGTAGGAGACCAATTAAGATTTAATGGAAGATGGGAAGAAATTGGATTTCCTATAAACTTAATGCAAGATTAAAAGTAGATAATTATCTACTTTTTTATATGTTTATGTTAAAATATAGAAGAGGTGAGTTTAATGCAATATTTATACATTGGTAAATTAGTTAACACTCATGGTATAAAAGGTGAAGTTAGAATATTATCTAATTTTAGATATAAAGATAAAGTATTTAAAAAAGATATAATTTTTTATATTGGAGATGAAAAAATCGAATATAAAGTAAATACTTATAGAAGACATAAAATATTTGATATGGTTACTTTTTATGATATTAATAATATAAACGATATATTGCATTTAAAAGGAAAAGAAGTATTTATTAATAAAGAAGATTTAAAAATTGATAATAACAAGTTATTATCAATTGATTTAATTGATTTTAGTGTTATAATAGATGGTACAAAAGTTGGTATTATTAGTGAAGTACTTGATACTTCTGCTAATGAAGTTTTGGTACTTGATACAAAGATAATGATACCTTATGTAGATGAGTATATATTAAATATTAATACTACTAGTAAAGAAGTAGTTATTAAAAATATAAGGGGGCTTATATGATGAAGATTGATGTACTTACGCTTTTTCCAAAAATGTTTAATGGATTTAAAAGTGAGTCTATTATTAAAAAAGCAATTACTGATAACAAAGTATCAATTGAGCTAATTAATTTTAGAGATTTTTCTGATGATAAGCATAAAAAAGTTGATGATGTTCCGTATGGTGGAGGAAGAGGTATGCTTCTTGCATGTCAACCAATATTTGATGCAATTAAATCAGTTAAGACTGATCAATCTAAAGTAGTAATGTTATCTCCTCAAGGAGAAAAATTCAACCAACAAATAGCACGTGAATTAAGTCATGAAAAACACATAATATTTGTTTGTGGTCATTATGAGGGTTTTGATGAGAGAATACATAAATTAGTAGATTTAGAGCTTAGTATTGGAGATTATATTTTAACTGGTGGTGAATTACCTGCCATGGTAGTTATTGATGCTGTTACAAGATTAATACCTGGTGTAATAAAAGAAGAATCTTATGAGAATGAGTCTTTCTCAGAGAACCTGCTTGATTATCCAAGTTATACAAAACCTCGTGAATATGATGGTGAAAAAGTACCAGATGTACTTTTAAGTGGAGATCATAAAGAAATAGAAAAATGGAGAAAAGAAAAACAAGTAGAAGTAACAATTAAGAAAAGACCAGATTTACTTTCTAATAATTTCTCATTAAAAAAAGAAGGTTATAGAAAAAGAGAAAACGAAATTAATCTTGATGATATTAAAGATATAAAAGTTGTGGAAGCAAAAAAAGAAGAAAAAATTCCTAAAAAAGGAACAAACAAGAAAAAATACATATTACTTAAAAAAGGAATATCACAAAAGTATAAAGTATTAAATAGTAATAATAAAAATGGATATAAATTAAAAAATAGATCAAATAATAGTGAAATAAATAATATAATTTTAATTGATAAAGGTTTTATTGAAAAGGTTGCTAAAAAGAATTTATTAAGAAAATTAGATACACTTATATATAGATTTAATATAGTATATGAATCTGATGATAGTGATTCATCAATGTTAGTACTAGGAGAAGCTCAAAGACTAAAAGCAATGATAGTGGCACAGTATTCAAAATATCTAGGAGAAGGATTCAAAAGTATTATATTAAGTAAAATAGATATTATTATTAAAGCATTACATGAAAAGAAACAAATGTTATATGAAATGTATAGTAATGAATATGGAGACAGAAAAAGATAATATATACACCATATAAAATATTTGTTGCATAAATATATCAGGTATGTTAAAATCATAAGAGATTAAAAATTCAATCCGCTTTTATATATAAAATGATTGATAGACGAGGAGAAAGAACATGAACAAGATAGATTTAGTAAATCAAAAACAAATTAATCCTAATGTTCCTGAATTTAGAGTAGGATATACTGTAAGAGTAAATGTAAAGATTATTGAAGGTAAAAAAGAAAGAATTCAGGCATTCGAAGGAATAGTAACATCTAGAAAAGGCAGTGGAGTAAGTGAAACA
>CAYNHX010000054.1:0-258 GCA_964397275.1 uncultured Muribaculaceae bacterium
CTGATCGTTGGTTCGAATCCGATTAGCCCCTCCAAAAAAAATAACTGAGTAATACTCAGTTTTTTTATTTGAATTAATTATTTTAGATATCCGTTCTTAGTTAATATAGTTACAATATTTTCTTTTGTATTATTGTTATACTCTACAATACGATTATCTTTATTTGTTTCAATACCGTTTAAAATAAATGCCAATGTTGGAACTGTGTCAAAACTAACTATATTCATAACTGTAGTTAAATCAGTTGTATCCAAATCT
>CAYNHX010000054.1:268-5413 GCA_964397275.1 uncultured Muribaculaceae bacterium
CTTTAACATCAGTATAAAAAATTTTAATTCTTTCTTTCTCAGTAATTAATTTTAAATCGTCTTTAAATAATTTATCATTTGATAAAGAAGAATTAGTAATCATTATAATAAAATTATCTTTATTTTCAACTTTTTTTGATAATTCACTAACATTTAGTTCTTCAAGATTATTGTTGGCGTTTGTATGAATATAACAAGCAACACTAAAAAGTATAATGAATAATAAAAAAGTAATTATAATCCCAATATATTTTTTCATTTTCTCACCCCATATATTTATAATATATCATAAAAAAACAAAATAATGTAAATTATATTTTTAAAATAATAAAAAATATGAAAAATACAATTAATTATGCTATAATTTATATATATAATAAAAGGGGTGTTAATATGAAAAATATAGTTAGCTTAATTATTGGTATAGCAATTATATTGGTGTTGCCATTAAAAATATATGCTTTAGATGATACATATAACGGACATGAAGGATGTACTTATTCTGATATTAATGCTTTAAAGAATAAAGTTTCATTAGTTAAAATTTTATATGATTACGATGAAACTACTTTAATGGAAATAACTTTAACAAATTTGCAACCAGATTTTTATGCAATGGATTTTGCAAATAAAGTTGAATTTCAATATGATATTAGTAGTGAAAACCCTGGTATTGCAAGTAGTAAAGAATATTTTGATAATCAAGTAATTAAAATTAATTTTATTGCAGCAGAATCTAGTGTATGTAGTGGTGAAGAGATATTAATTAGTAATATAAAATTACCAAGATATAATACATATTATGGTAACGAACTTTGTGATGGTATTGATCCGGATAAATTACCAATATGTTCTAAATGGTATCCAACTCCTGTTGAAGAATATAAATTTATTGAAATAGTCACTAATTATAAAGAAAGTTTAAAAGAAACAAGTAAAGAAATTGTTGATAAAGTAGAAAATAATGAAAATGATATAATAAGTACTATATTAAATAATTATATGTATATTTTATATGGAATATTCGGGATATCTTTTATTTTAATTATAGTATTTAAAATTAGAGAAAAGAAAAAAAGCGTAATATAGTTTGAAATAAAGATATTTAGTAATTATATATTAATTAAAATAATAATTGCAGATAATAATAAAATAGGGTATAATATGTATAGTAGTGATTTCTTATTAGTTTATTAAAATTATTTGTTTTGGAAATCTTTTAGATAAGAGGGTGATTAATTTTGAATAATGCATTTTTAGTATCAGGTTTTGTGATGCTAGGATTATTTGGAATAGCAGTAATATTACTTTTTCAAAATATAAGTGCTACTGATAATCAAGATTATTATTTATTAAAAGAAGTAACTGAAGCTTCAATGGTTGATGCCTTTGATTTGGCAAAGTTTAGAAAAACTGGAGAAATTGAAATATATAAAGAAAAATTTGTTGAAAGTTTTGTTGCTAGATGGAGTGAATCAGCAGATAGAATTAGAACATATCGTATTGAAATATATGATGTTCAAGAATCTCCACCTAAGGTAAGCTTAAAAGTTACAAGTGCATCTGAAACATTTATGTTTGATATGGGAGCTGATAATTCAGATTCACGAAATACATTTAATATAGTCGGATCTATTGATGCTGTATTAGAAACAAAATATTAAGAGATAAAAAGAGGAGGAATAAAATGAAAAATTTAACAATCGCTTTAAAAAGATTCATTGCAAACAAAAACACAATTACTTTTTTATGTATTATAGGAGCAGTTCTTGTACTTACTATTGGATATAACTATAGAATTAATGCCGCTACATCACCAGTAGTGGTGGCGTACGCAAAAGTTACAATACAACCTAAAACAGAAATAACAGAAGAACAAATAGGTTATAAACAAGTACCGGCATCTGCAATAACTTCTAATGTAATAGTAAATGCTAACTTAATAGAAGGAAAATATACAAATTATAATACAATAATACCACAAGGAAGTCTATTTTATAAAGAAGCAATAGTTTCTTATGATGCATTACCAGATGCAGCATTTAGTGATATAAAAGAAGGTTATACTGTGTATAATTTCCCAATTGATATGCAAAAATCATATGGTAATTCATTATTCCCTGGAAATTTAATTGATATTTATTTTAAAGCTGTTAATGATAGCGGAGAAATAATGTATGGTCAATTATATAGTGATGTAAAGATATTAGCAGTTAAAGATAGTAAAGGTGATTCTGTATTTAAAAATAGTGATGAATTAGGGACACCATCTATGTTGTTATTTGCTGTTCCAAATGATATGTATTTAATTCTTAAAAAAGCGGCATATTTAACAACAAGTGATGCGGAATTAGTAATAGTTCCTGAATCAGTAAAAGTAGATACAGATCCAACAATAACAAGCTCATATTTAGTTGAATTTATTAAAGCAAAAACAGCAATAATTCCACAAGATAAAATTGATAGTGCATATAATGAAACAATAGAAGAAACTGTTTCAGAAGAGACTACAGAAACAACAGAATAGGGGTGTTAAAATGAATGATGCAATATTTTCTCAAATTGATTTTGGACCCTTTAAACTTTATTTAGAAAATGACGATATAACTGATATATCATATAGTAATGGTGGTAATTTATGGCTTAAAAGTTTAACAAAAGGCGTATTTAAACAAGATGATCCAAATGTAAATAATACACTAGTAGAAAAGATAGCATTTCAATGTTCAAATGTAATGGGGAAAAGTTTTAATATGGCTTCTCCGTTTTTGGACGCGGAGGGAGCAGAATTACGTTTGAATTTTGTTCATGAATCTATCGCTAGTAATGGAGTAGCTGTTGTAATGCGTAAAACACCAGCGAAAATAAGATTAGTAAAAGAAAAAATAATAGAACAAAAATATATAACAGAAGATATACATGATTTTTTAATTAAATGTGTTGAAGGTCATTGTAATATTGTAGTAAGTGGTGAAACAGGTAGTGGTAAAACTGAATTTGTAAAATATCTTGCATCACATACTAAAGAAAATGAAAAAATAATTACTATCGAAGATACATTAGAACTTCATTTGGATAAAATATTCCCGCATCGTGATATTGTAGCTATGAAAACTAATAATATAGCATCATATACAGAGGTTTTAGTAACTTGTATGAGACAAAATCCTATGTGGATACTATTATCAGAAGTTCGTAGTGCAGAAGCAGTATTAGCGGTAAGAAACTCAATATCATCAGGGCATAAAATCATTTCAACTATTCATGCTGATAAAGCATCTTCAATTCCTCAAAGAATGTATAGTTTATTAGAATCAAATTTAGATTTAGATCAATTTTTAGTATCGATTTATAGATATATTCAAATTGGTGTTCATATAAAAGCTTACTACAGCACTGAATTAAAAAGATATCAAAGAGAATTAGCAGAAGTAGTAGAATTTTATGTTGATAAAGATAATAAAATTGGAACAAAATTATTATATCAAAAGACGCCAGATGGAAGAGTTATAAAAGCAAATCCAACTGAAAATTTATTTGAATATTTACAATCACAAGGTATGATAATGGATCATAATCCAATAGCTTCAAGTGAAGAAGAAAAAGAAACAGCAGAAGAAATTCCTACTACAGAAATAGTAGAAGAAATAAAAACAGTAGATAAAATTCCTATTGAAGGAATAGAAGAAGAAGAAATAGCAGAAAAAACAGAAACTATTTAAATTTTAAAATAAAAGAGGTGAAATTATGGAATTTTTACTAATATTAGGAATAGCATTATTTGTTTATGCGTATAGAAAAAATACGGGGACTAATGTTTATAAATATATAATTTCTCAAGTAGGGTCTGCATATGAAAAATTTGCACCATATTCTTTTAAAGTTGTAAGAGAAAAAACTGTTCAATTAGGCCAAGAATATACAATAAAACAATATACTTCTCAAGTTGTATTGTTTGCAGTTTTATCATTGGTTATATCATATTTATATTTTTATAATGTATTTGTATCTATTTTATATATGACTATAACTATTGCAGTTATTCCTTATCTTGCGTATTTAAGATGCAATAGAATATATAGTGAATTTATTTTTGAACAAATTCAAGTATATACAACTAATACAATTATGGAATTTGAAATTACAAAATCTTTTATAAAAGCATTAGAAGGAGTTTATTCATCAGGAGTATTAGAAGAACCGATATTATCAGATGTTAAAATGATGATAGATTTAGCATATCAAAACGGGTCAATAGAAGAATCAATAAATTATATGGATTCAAAATATACATATTATACAACTAAAAATATGCATCAGTTATTCCTACAAATCACAAAAGAAGGTTCTAAAGATAGTGGAGAAGCATTAGAAAATATGTTATCTGATATTGATATGTTAGTTGAATCAGTATATAGAGATAGATTGGATCGCCAAAACTTTTATAAACAATTTTTGCAATTTGGGATTTTATTATATTTCTTATTAATGTTAATTCAATTATTATTAAAAACAGATAGCTATATGGAACTACTTCAAATTTGGTATATTAAATTATCGATTCACTTTATTGTAATATTTAATAGTTACTTTATTTTAAGCGGTACAAAATATTTTAATGAGAATGTAGGTGCTGAATAATGGAGATAGTAGTTGTTTTAGCTATTATAGTTGGTTGGGCTATATACAGCAAAAAAATAGATGTAAATAAACTTGCCAAAGACAATAAACAATATTTTAAAATGTTAAAAGAAAGTGATTATGAATTTTATGTAAAAGCTAGATATGGTGATAAAGCAAACCCAGAAGAATTATTTATGGGTAGAATTAAAAGTGCTGTTATAGTCTTAATATTATTTGTATTTATATTTATATCCAGTATATCTTTAATTAATATAATTATTGCACTTATTATTGCTTATTTTGTATATAAAAACGGCTATAGTAAATTGAAAAAATATTATAAGGCTCATTTACATGAAATAGATATGCAATTACCTTATTATTTGAAAAGTTTAGAAATACTTGCACAACATTATACAATTCCGGTTGCTATTGGTAAATCAATGGTAACTGCACCAGAAATATTTAAATCTGGGTTAATGAATTTAATAGAAAAGATAAATGCAGGTGATTCAACAATTG
>CAYNHX010000055.1:0-5369 GCA_964397275.1 uncultured Muribaculaceae bacterium
TTTTTTGATGTGCGTATTAAATATACCATAGCAACCTTAGAATTGTCAACAATTTTTTTGCTTTTTTTAAAGAAAATGTCAAATTATATTAATTTTTAATAAAAATAAGGCGTTATGCCTTGTTTTTATCTAGTATTTCTAAATATTTTTTGTAATACTTTTCTACGTTCTCGTTATTAAAGGGTCCAAATTTATTTTTTACTAATTCTATAAGATCATTTAATTCACTTCTTACAATTACATCAATTTCTTCTTGGTAATTCATTTTCTTTTTATGATATTTGTATTCTTGTTCATCTAGTACCTTGTATGATCCGTCAGGGAATACTCTTAAATCTAAATCATAATCAATATATTTAATATATTTACCCTCTATTATGGTTGGAGTTGCAATATTACAATAATAATATATTCCGTCTTCTTTTATTTGAGCAATTATATTAAACCATTTATCTTTATAATAATATAATATTGCTGGCTCTTTTGTATACCAAACTTTTCCCTCTGAATTAACCACTCTTGCCCTGCTGTTTGCAAAAACCAAGTATTCTTTATTTGACTCAAGAAGTATTGCTTCATCCCAAGAACGGTGTGCACTACCATCATGCTTATAAGAATGAATGGCGTATTTTTTCCCCACTTCTAAATTTTTCATTTTAATTTTTACCCATTACTTCTATTGCTTTTTTAAGCTGTAAATCATTATCATATATAGGCTTAGATATATAACTTTCAGATTGTTTTACTTCTATTGTTGGAGCAACATCTGTTTTATTGATCCAATTACCCTTTGGTGATAACCATTTTTGTATTGTGAATTTAAGCATGGCTCCGTCTGAAAATTCATGTATTCCTTGTACCGTACCTTTTCCATATGATTTTATCCCAATAATTTCTGAGTTAAAACCTTCTTTAAAAGCAACTGCAAGTATTTCTGATGCTGATGCACTTGATTCATTTATTAGTACAGATACTTTATAGTCTGCTTTTTTATCTGTTGTATCTTTATATTTTATTGTTTTACTATTATCTTTAATTTGGTATATTATTTCACCTTTTTTAAAGAATAAATTTAATATCCTATCAACAGAATCTAGTTGTCCACCGCCATTATTTCTAACATCTATAATTAGACTATCAATATCTTCTTTTTCAAGTTCTTGTAATATATTGCTAAATTGGTCATATGTATTACCGGCAAAAATATTTATTGCAATATATCCTATATTTTTATTATTAGATTTATATACTTCATATTCAACTGAGTCAATAGTTATCATCTCTTTTACTATATTAAACTCCAATTCTTCTGTTCCTCTTTTAACTATTATTTTTGCTTGTTCGTTTTTAGGGTCTTTAATAAGCGCAACAACTTCACTAGAAGTCATACCTATCGTACTTTTATTATTAACCTTTATTATTATATCATTTGGTTTTATTCCTGCTTTTAGCGCTGGAGAATTTTTAAAAAGTGATAATATTACTACTTCTTTATTTTCACTATCAGTAACTTCTGCACCAATACCTTTGTATTTCCCTAACATCATATCATTAAAGTCTTTTGTTTCTTTTATATTAAAGTATACAGTATGAGGATCATCAAGTGTTTTTAAAAAACCATTTATCGCTCCATCAACACCCTTTTTTAAATCTACTTTTTTATAATATCCATCTTTTACTACATCATACATTTCAGTAAATTTTTGTATATTTGTCTCCTGTGTTCTAACTGCAATTTCATTTTTTTCTCGTTCTATCTTTAATAATATGTCTGTAGTTAATAAAAATAAAGCTACCATAAAACATATTAATAATACTATTTGATATATTGATATTTCAACTTTCTTTTTTAATTTTTCTTTCATGTTTCCTCCATAATAAATAGTATATCATAAAATAAATAAACTGTTTTAGATTATTAAAAATATTAATAAAAAAAGCATTAGCTTCCTAATACTTTACGTTAAGTAGATATAATCCTTCGGGTGGCGCTATTTTATAGACAGGCTTTTCGTTAATATAAAACATACTTTTTAAATCTTCTCTTGTCTTTAATTTGTTTCCTATTTCAATTAAAAAACCAACCATATATCTAACTTGATATTTCAAAAATCCATTACTAGTAAAATATAAATATATATAATCTTTATTTTTTATTAATTTAACTTTAGTTATATTTCTTATCTTATTTTCTTTATTATTATCTTTGGATGTAAATAAAGCAAAATCGTGTTTTCCTTTAAATAAACCCGCTGCTTTATTCATGAGTTTAAACTTCAATTCCTTATTATATTGATAAACATAATTTTTTTCCATTGGGTTGAAACTGCCAACATTTATTTTATATAAATATGTTTTAGTTTTAACCATATATCTTGCATGAAAATCTGAATTTACTTGTTTAACATTTTTAACATATATATCATTAGATATTTTACTATTTATTGCTCTATTTAAATGATAACTATCTATTTTTATATTCAAATCAAAGTGTGCATGTTGACTATATGCATGAACCCCTTTATCTGTTCTTCCTGATGAATATATTTTAACCTCTTTATTACTATTAATCTCTTTTAAAGCTTTTTCTATTTCTTCTTGTATTGTCTTTTTACCCTTTTGCTTTTGATATCCATAGTAGTTTGAACCATCATATGAAAACTCTATTAAAAATCTTTTTACAGCATTCCTAGTCATCACATGTTGATTTTTCACTATCACTATATCCATCTGTCATTCTTTCATGCCCAATAGCATGTGTCTCATAATTGTAAGGACCACATTCTAAATATGGTGTGATTGTTAAATCACTATTTACCAATTCTAATATTACATATCCATCACAAACATTCCCATTTTTATTGTTATAACTTTTTAAAAAATAGTATCCATGTGGTAGGTCGGGGTCTTTTACATCTATGTAGTCTTTAATATATTTTTCTTGAATCATTTTTTTAATTGACAAACATTGTTTTAAAAAAGTAGTTGAATTAATTTCGTTATTAAAATATTCTTCTCCAATGTCCTTCAAATTTTTTTCATATGCTATAAAAGTTTTATTATTTGACTCTGTTATATATTGACTTACTCCTGCATATGCAACAAAGAATAGTATTGTTAAAATTACAATTACTGCTAAAAGTTCTATTAAAGTATATCCTTTTTTCATATTAGTTTCCTTTCTTCTTTTGAACTTTATAATTTATTTTTAATAATAATTTGGTTGGTACTAATTTTGATAAGAATACTATTATTTTCATTTTTAATCCCGGTATTATTACTAATTTGTTTTTTAACATTTTTTTAACTGCATATTTAGCTACATATTTACTATCTAATCCTTTAATTTTAAATGCAACTTCTGCAATATTATTAAAATTTGTATTAACTGGACCAGGACATAATACTGATATCTTTACCTTTGATTTTTTTTCTTTTAGTTCTTGATATATTGCTAAAGATAATTTATATAAATATGATTTTGTTGAGTAGTATGTAGACATTAAAGGACCAGGCATAAATGCTGCTGCTGATGCTACATTTAATATTATCCCGCTATCTTTTTTTATCATATCTTCTATGAATAATTTTGTAAGTATTTGTGGGGCAATCACATTTAGATTTATCATTTCTATTTCTTTATTAATATTTGTTTTATTAAATTCACCAAATAAACCAAATCCTGCATTATTAATTAATATATCAATATGTTCTTTTTTTACTTCATTATATAATTTTAAACTGTTTTCTTTTATTGATAAGTCTAATGCAATTAGTCTTACTTTTGTTTTAATATTTTCTTTTACTTTTGTTAATTTATTTATATCTTTTGATACAAGTATTAATTCATAACCCATATTTGATAGCTCTATTGCAATATCTTTGCCTATACCACTGCTTGCTCCTGTAATTAATGCTTTCATATTATCACCTTTTTAATTATATCATATTATTAAAAAAAGAAGTTATTTCTTCTTTTAAACCAACTCTAATATTACTATTAAAGCATCATCGCCTTTTCTCTCGGTTAGCTTTAATATTCTAGTATATCCACCATTTCTAGTTTCATACCTTTTTGAAAAATCATTAAATACTTTTTGAACAGCTTTTGTATCATTATATAGGAATGCTAATGCATTTCTTCTTGATACAAGAGTTCCTCTTTTACCGTAAGTAACCATTTTATCAAACATTTTTCTTACTTCTTTTGCTCTTGTTTCCGTAGTCTTAATTTTTTCATTCATAATTAAGTCTATAGTCATATTAGCAAGCAAAGCGCGACGGTGTTTATTGTCAACTCCTAATTTTCTGTATGCCATAATGTCCTCCTATTAGTCTTCATTTGTAAAAGAAAATCCCATTTCTTTTACTTTTTCAATTACTTCTTTTAATGATTTCTTACCTAAATTACGTATTTTCATCATTTCATTTTCAGATTTAGATATTAAATCTTGTAGAGAGTTAATATTTGCTCTTTTTAAACAGTTATACGATCTTACTGAAAATTCTAATTCATCTATAGACATTTCTAATGCTTTTGTTTTTGTATCGTCTACATTTTGTTTCATTATTCCAGTTACATCTTCTACATTTTCTAATTCAGTTAATATTTTAAAGTGTTCTATTAGAATTGCTGATGAAAGTGCTATTGCTTCTTCTGGTTTTATAGATCCATCTGTCCATACTTCTAATACTAATCTATCATAATTTGCATCTTGTCCAACACGCGCTGACTCAACATCATAATTGACTCTTTCAATTGGTGAAAATTTTGAATCGACTGCTATTGTATTCAATTTAATATTTGTCAAACGTTTTTTATTTTCTTCTGCAAGAATTGCACCTCTACCGTTACCAATAGTAATTTCCATCGATAATTTACCACCTTTTACTAAAGTAGCAATCTCTTGATCCGGATTTATTATCTCTATATCAGAATCTTTATCGATGTCTCCTGCTGTTACTATTCCTTCTTTATTTGCATTTAATTTAATAGTTTTAGGTTCGCTAGAGTGATTTTTAATAACTATACTTTTTAAATTAAGCACAATTTGCGTAACATCTTCAATAACTCCATCAATGGTTTGAAATTCATGAAGAACTCCATCAATATTAACACTTGTTATTGCATCTCCAGGTAATGAAGATAACATTACTCTTCTTAATGCATTCCCTAATGTTGTTCCAAATCCTCTTTCTAGAGGTTCTACTTCAAACTTCCCATAGAATTTATCTTCTACATAATTTACAACTTTAAATTGAGGTTTTTCAAATACTACCATTTTAATCCTTCTTCCTTTATTATATTATCCACGTGGACGTTTTGGTGGTCTACAACCATTATGTGGTACTGGTGTTTCATCATTAAT
>CAYNHX010000056.1:0-5352 GCA_964397275.1 uncultured Muribaculaceae bacterium
AGCAGAAGTTAAAGAAAAAAAAGAAGTAAAGAAAACAACAAAAAAAGAAACTAAGAAAGCTTAGTTTTTTATTTACATATTTATTAAAAAAAGTTAAAAAAAATATAAATATAATATATAATTTATTTAGGAGGTTAACATGTATGCAATTGAGGTAAAAGAGTTAACAAAGAAATTTAAATTTACAGTTAGGGATAAAAATAAAAATAAATTTTTTAGTTTTTTTAAACCAATAAAAAAAGAAGTAATAGCAGTAAACAATATTTCATTTAAAATTGAACAAGGTGAAAGTGTCGCTTTTATTGGACCTAATGGAGCAGGTAAAAGTACTACAATAAAAACGCTTTCAGGAATACTTTATCCAACAAGCGGTATTGTTAATGTTCTTGGAATGAATCCAAATAAAGATATGAAGAAACTATCTTATAAAATTGGCACTATTTTTGGACAAAGAAGTAGCTTATTACCTAATTTGCCATTAACCGATAGTATGGAGCTATTTGGATTAATGTATGATCTAAATAAAAAAGAAATATTAAAAAGAATACAAGAGTTAACAGATATATTTGAATTAGGAAGCTTTATAGATAAACCAGTAAGAAAATTAAGTCTAGGTGAGAGAATGAGAGCAGAGATAGCATGTGCTTTAATTCACAAACCCAAAATAATATTTTTAGATGAACCAACTATTGGACTTGATGTAGTAGCAAAAAACAATCTTAGAATGTTACTAAAAAAAATAAATAAGGAGGGTACGACAATATTTTTAACAAGCCATGATATGGATGATATATTAAGTGTATGTGAAAGAACAATAATAATTGATAAGGGATTAATATTACTTGACTTACCAACTAATGATATTGTTAAACAATATTCTACAATAAAAACAATTGAAATAAAAAATGATAAAGAGTTTAGTAAATATAAAGAATTGCCAAATGAAATGAAATATATTTTGAAAAGCAAAAATATTATAAAAATAAAAACAAATAATGATTATGTAAAAAAAGCTATAAATATATTAACTGATTTATATGAATATGATGATATAACTATTACTGATGATTCCCTTGAAGAAGTAATTAGGTGTATTTATGAACAAAATTAGTAAAGGGATCAGTATAATATCTATATTTTCTAAAAATAGTGTTAAAAATAGATCTAATCTTATCGTGGGTGCAATAATTATGTTTTCTAGATGTGCAGTAACATTACTATTATATTCATATGCATATAAAATAAATAATAATAGTATTAATAATTCAACATTTGTTGAATCTGCTTGGAGTATGTTTTTATATTTTTCTTTCATGATGCTTTCGATTAGAAGATTATTTAGAAATATTGAACACGATATTTTATCTGGTAATGTTGAAATGTATATTATTAAACCAATAGATTATATAAAATATAATGTATTAAAAAAGCTTGGAGAAGACATAATAATATTTTTATTAGTAACACTAATAGGAGCTATATTTTTAGCAATACTAGTTGGTATTCCAAGTACATTTGGTTTATTTACTATAATATCAATTCTAGTAATGGGAATACTTGGAATGTTACTATCACTATTAACATACTCTATAATAGGATTACTAGCATTTTATATTCAAAGAGTAGAAGCTATATATAGAATAATTGATAAGATAATTATGATATTTGGAGGGTCTTATTTACCCATAGCATTATTTCCAAAATTAATGAAAGATATTGCTACATATAGTCCATTTGGTGCAATGAATTTTTTAACAAGTACAGTTTATAAAACATGGGAAAGTGAATACGTTTTAAAATTTTGTATGCAAATAATATGGATAATTATATTATACTTTGTTTTAAAAACTATATATAAAAAAGCAAGAGAAAGGTTGGCTATAAATGGTGGTTAATAATATAAAATATTTATTTACTGTATTATCAAAAAATATTAAGAATAGTGCAGCATTAAAAGCGGACTTTATTATTTCAATACTTGGGATGTTTATTAATAATATTTCATTTTTAGTAATATGGTTTTCATTTATTAGTACTGTTGGTATTATTAATGGATGGGGTAATAATGATATTTTTGGATTATATGGATTTTCATGTATTGCTTACGGAATAATAAGAGGATTTTTATCTGGTATTGATAATTTACCTGTGTTAATTGCAACAGGAGGACTAGATAGATTCTTATATACACCAAAAAACAAAATAATTAAAGTTGCTACATCATCTTTTGGTATATCAGCTATGGGTGATTTGCTTTTTGGCATAGTATGTTTAACTATATATTTATCAAATATAAATTTAAATATTAGTATATTTTTAATAATACTTGCATTGATTATATTTGCATGTATGGCAAATCTATCATTTTTACTTTTTGCAATGTCTATTAGCTTTCATTTTATGGATGGTAAAGAATTATCAGCAGTAATATATGACTTGTTTATATTACCAACAACATTTAATTCTGGTCTTATACAAGGTGTACTGAGAATTATATATATATATTTAATACCAGCATTATTAGCAGGAGGACTTGCAATAGAGTTGGTAAGCGATATTACAATAGGTAAAATAATAGTAATAACCTTAGTAGGAGTTACGTGGTTTTTGTTTTCAATCGCATTCTTCTATATATCGCTTAGAAAATATGAAAGCAGTAACTTTATGACATTTGGTCAATATTAGTATTAAAGAATAAAGTATTTTATTCTTTTTATTTGACTTTAAATCATATATTACATATAATTTAGTGTATAGGAGATAACTATGATATATCTTACAAAATATTTAAAAAAATACACATTTATAATAATAATAGCAATAATGCTTATTATTGCTCAAGCATTTATTAATTTAAAATTACCAGAATTAATGTCTAAAATAATTGATATTGGTATAGTAAATAAAAATATTAAGTATGTACTTGATACTGGACTTATTATGATAGGCTTTACTTTATTATGGGCTTTAGCATCTATTATAGTTAGTTTACTTGCATCAAGAATAGGTTATAAATTTGCTATGAGAGTTAGAAATGATATATTTCAAAAGGTAGAGTCTTTTTCCACTCACGAATTAAATGAATTTGGAGTAGCATCACTAATAACAAGGACTACTAATGATATTGAACATGTACAGCATTTTTTAATGATGTTTATTAGAGTAATAGTTATGGCTCCTATTGTATCAGTAATTGCAATAACTAAAATAATGAGTTCTAGTAATTCTTTAGTGTGGATAATAATAGTAGCAGTTGCAGTACTTATTACTTTTATTGCAATAATATTTATACTTGCAATACCTAAGTTTAATATAATGCAAAAACTTATTGATAGATTAAATCTAGTTACTAGAGAGTCTTTAAGTGGTCTTAGAGTAGTAAGAGCATTTAATAATGAAACATATCAGGAATCTAAGTTTGATAAAGCAAATCTAGATATGAATAAGAATATATTATTTATTAATAGAATAATGGGGCTTTTAAATCCAGGTATGACGTTTATTATGTCTGTTACAACTCTTGGAATGATATGGTTTGGAGCACAGTTAATAGATTCAAATAATTTATTAGTAGGTGAACTTGTTGCCTATGCTCAATATGCTGGTCAAGTATTAATGGCATTTTTAATGCTTACAGTAATATTTATATTTATGCCAAGAGCATTAGTATCTGCTAGAAGAATTAAAGAAGTATTAGTAAAAGATATATCTATTAAAGATCCAAAAGAAGAAAAGGATTTAGGAAGTTTTAAAGATACAATGATTGAATTTAATCATGTATATTTTAAATATCCTAATGCTAAAAAACCAATATTAAAAGATATTAATTTTGAAATTAAAGAAGCGGAGCAAGTAGCAATAATTGGAGGGACTGGATCTGGTAAAACAACTCTAATAGATTTAATAATGAGATTCTTTGATGTAACAAGTGGCAGTATACTTTTAAATAATATAGATATTAGAGATATTAATCAAAAAAAATTAAGAAGTAAGATGGGTTATATATCTCAAAAAGGAGTAATATTTAAAGGTACAATAGAAAGTAATATAAAATTTGGCTCTAACTTTTCAAAAGCAGAATTAAAAGAAGCGATTGATATGGCAGAGGCTTATGAATTTATAAATACTAAAAAAGGTAAAGAAAAAAGTGAAGTATCACAAAAAGGTACTAACTTATCAGGTGGTCAAAAGCAAAGAATATCTATTGCAAGAGCATTAATTAGAAAACCAGACATATATATATTTGATGATAGTTTTTCAGCACTAGATTATGTAACAGATAAAAAACTAAGAGACACTTTAAAAACTAAATTAAGTGAATCTACAATAATAATTGTAGCTCAAAGAATTAGTACAGTACTTAATGCTGATAAAATAATAGTGCTTGATAAAGGTGAAATAGTAGGAATAGGTAATCACAAGACACTTTTAAAGACATCTAAAATATATAAAGAGATAGCATTGTCTCAGCTTTCAAAGGAGGAATTAAAATGAAAGGTCCGCGTTCTAGAACAAAACACAGTAATCCTGATAAAGCTAAAAATGCTAAAAAAGCATTAAAAAGATTAATTAATTATTCAAAAAAGAATAAATATAAATTTATATTAGTTATATTATTTGCAATTATATCTACATCTTTTACAGTTTTAGCGCCAATTTATTTAGGAAAAGTAACTACATCTTTATATAATTCAGTAATACAAAAAATAGGTATAGATTTTAAATATATATTTAATATATCAATATTCTTACTTATAATATATATTTTTAGTTCAATATTTACATATTTACAAAGCTTTATTATGGCAGGAGTAGCAAAAGATATAATACATAATTTAAGAAAAGACATGTCTAAAAAAATTAATTTATTACCACTTAAATATTTTGATAAAGAAGAAAGAGGTAATATATTATCTAAAGTAACTAATGATATGGAAGTTATAGGAGACACTATATCAAATGGATTAATAGAAATAGTATCTTCAGTAGTAGCTATTACTGGTGTTATTATAATTATGTTTTCAATTAGTATCTCATTAACTTTTGTAGGAATATTTACACTACTACTATCATTTGGGTTAATGTTTCTTATAATGAATAAAAGTCAAAAATATTATAATAAAAGAAGAAAATATCTTGGTGAATTAGATGGACATATTGAGGAAGTATATTCTGGTCATAATATTGTTAAAGCATATAATCAAGAGGATAATGTTATAAATAAATTTAAGAAAATAAATAAAGACATGTATAGCTCATCTTGGAAAGGGCAGTTCTTCTCTAGTTTAATGATGCCCATTACTAACTTTGTAGGTAATGTAGGATATGTTCTTGTTTGTATACTAGGAGGCT
>CAYNHX010000057.1:0-5307 GCA_964397275.1 uncultured Muribaculaceae bacterium
ATATTTTTGTAATCTTTCCCTTAGAAACAAAATAGTCAAATATCTCTTGCTTGGTGTATTCTTCTTTTGGCTTTTCTGTGCGTTCTTCATTATTGTTTATAATAATCTTTGGTTTAATTGCAATTCCTTTAACCCCTCTTTCCTTATTTGTTCTTTCTTTTGCACTGTCCCCGCCTATATAATTAGTAACCCATTTTACAAATGCACTTTCTTGCTTTTTAGTCGGTTTTGTATTATAATTGTGTATTTTAAAATCTTCTCTATAAACTTCCTTTATTTTTTCATATGAAAGAAACCCTGCTGTTTGGTCAAATTCAAAATATTGTTCAAATATATAATTATAATCGCTTGTAGTTTTTATAATTCTGCTTCTTAGTTCTTCAAGTCCATAAAAATTAGAGTGCTTAAATTGGTTTTGTATTAAATTCCTTAGGGCTGTATCTACACAATAACTTATAAAATATGCTTTTTCTTCTTCTGGAATTGTTTTTAAAATATCGCTTATTTGTTTTTCTACATATTTTAAATCTTCTTCGTCTTCACTTTCTTTAAATTTGTTTGGAAAATCTAATAAACAAATTCTTCTAATAACAGAATCGTCGTCTTTTTCTAAAATCCAATTTTTATTTAATAAACAAATTGTCTTTGCATATTTTTCTATTGAATTTGGATTTGTTCTCATTTCTCTATTAGGTTGTAATCCTGGATTTGACACCCTTTTCATAAAATCTGCTTTTATTTTACCTTCTATTTCTTCAATAATAACAGCCAATTTATTCTTATAAACACTATTACCAAATATGTCTTTTTCGTCGTCCTTATAGTTTTTCTGTTCAGTATCTTGGGGATTTAATAAAACTTTTCTGATTAAATCAACCGCTTGGGTTTTACCATTAGACCCAGTTCCTGTAAGAAAATAGACTACGGGTTCAATACCGCACGGCATACAAATATTACCAACCATTTCAAAATATGTATTAATTTCATTTTTGTCTTTATCTGTTGGATTTTCCCAATTTGGCTTTGGCACTAACCACTCTTTAATTAATTTATATATAGTTGGAAAATCTTCCGTTTTTGTGCTTTCTTTAAAATCAAATTTAACAGAGTGTTTAATAAAAAAATAATTAATTGGGTCTTCAAAACTTTTGTTTATAAAAATACTATCTTTAATAGTTTCCGTTTGTTCCTTTGAGATGTTTGTATTGTCTTCTGCTGGTTTAAAATCTTTATTTATGTTGTTCCCAAGATATATAAGTTTATTATTAAAACAACAAGAATAATCTGGTTGTTTATATAATTGCTTATATTTGTCTATTCCGTATTGAAAATATGCCGATGTAATTTGGGATATTGTTTCTGTTTTTAAAAAATCGTCATTATTGTTAAAATGCCTTTTAAAAGTATTAACAAATATATTTCTTATATCTCTATCTTTTCCAATATATCTTTTATAATAAGTTTTATTAAATTCCCAAATGTCCCCTATTTCATCAATAATAAATTCAATATTAAAATCTTTATTGCCGATTTTTTTTTCATAAAAATAGTTATTTATATTAAGTTTTGAGAAATCGGGTTTTATTAAATTTTCTGACAAATTATCATAATTAAATTTTCTATCTTCTTGTTCTTCTTTATCGTTCATTTTTTCAGCTCCGATTTAAAGTGAAAAAAGAACAGATTTTGAAAAAAGAAACCTTTTTAATCCTTATCTCTTATAATATAATTATACTAAACCTGTCTGAGAGGGTTTGCGATAAGGAGAAAAAGATTGTGAGGTTTCTTTTTCTCTTTCTATTCTTTTTTTTATCACCATTTTATTATTTTCTTTTATTTTTAATCTAATTTTTTTAATGTTCTATTATTTAATTCTTGTTTTATTAAATAATCAATAACTAAATCGTAAGTTCTCATTTTTGAGGTTTTACATTTAATCAATTTTTCTCTTGTTTCATTTGAAACTTTTAAAACTATTCTTTTTTCTGGAATATTCTTTGATTTAATATTTTCTTGCATATTTCTCATATTTAACTCATTTATCATAATACATACTATGGTTAATAAGGTTTATAAATAGGTCGGTTTTTGCTCTTAAAACCAAATATAATGCTGGTTTGTATTTAGTGACAAAATGAAGAAATGTCTTGTCACTATTAAATATTTAAAATCCTTCTAAAACCAAATATAATGCTGGTTTGTATTTAGTGACAAAATGACAAAAAAAAGGGGGTTTTGTTACAGTATATAGATATAGGTATATTACATATATATTTTAAAATATATATATTATTGTCACTTTGTCACTTCCTTGTAATTAAGCAATATAATTGAGTTTCCACAGTATTAAAATTAATACTAGTGACAAATGACTGTCACTTTTTAGTTTTAAAGTATATTTTAGACATTTTTTGGTTTTGGATTTTATATATTTGTCACTAATTTTATATATTTGTCACTAATTTTATAATAAATTTGATTTATACATAAAAGGTAACATTTTTGAAAATAAACTTTTATTTATAGAATTATATGCTTTTTAGGGTTATTTTATTTATATTTATTTTATAATAATGTTACCATAAATGTTACTTTGTCTGTAAGATAGTATTATAATTGATTTTAGAGAAAATCATATTTTTTTTAGGCAACACAGAAATGTTACCCTTTAATTATTTTGCTGTTTTTGATTCTTTAAAAATGTTACCAATACCTCAAAAATGTTACCAAAATGTTGCCAAAACATTACAGAAATACCCCCACTTTTTATACACTATAATATATTTTAGTAATGGCTTAAATTGGTTTTTTGCACCTTTTTAGTTCGCTATATTATATTTTAGTAATAAGATAATACTACTGAATCATAACACTATAATATATTTTAGTAGTAGTATTTTATAAACTTCAAATGTTCTAATTGTTTTATATGCTCTTGGTTACAACTTTAAAGGGGGGTGTGAGAATATGGCGAGTATAGACAACATAACTTTAATTGTTATCGGGGTTGTTGTTGGTGTAGTCGGTCTTTTGATTACAGACACAATTATTGCTGTTGGGAATTTTTCGGGAACCGTTTCAACTTTAATTAATTTAGTTCCTGTAGTTTTGGCGGCTGTAATCCTATTCATAGGTATTCAGGGTTTAATGTTCTGAGTTTAGAACGGGCGGGGTTTTAATCTCCTTTAATTTCCCCGCTTACTTATTTATTATATTAGAAATAGAGTAATACTTTTTTTATTAATAGTAATACCGCATTATTGTATTTTTCTCTAAATATGTTATAATAATATAATGCCTTGTAGCTTTTCTGTTTGTGTGTTTATTAGTATTAATAATGCTTGTTATAGTTCTTAACTAATGTCACTCAATTTTAATCTTATCTGGGTTAATTTATCATATAAGTATAATGCCTTATTGCTTTTTTTGTTTGTGTATTGTTAGTGTTGATGCTGTTGCTTTTAATTCTATACTAATAAAAGTAAGGTTCTGGGTTAGTCATCAATACAAAAAATAACACTCATA
Organism: uncultured Muribaculaceae bacterium; assembly: GCA_964397275.1. GTDB lineage: Bacteria > Bacillota_I > Bacilli_A > RF39 > UBA660 > DAOOPL01. The sequence goes on from CAYNHX010000057.1 coordinate 3,526, forward strand.
ACTCTTTGAAAATAGTTTCTTTGTTTAAATCTTTGGTATCTTTCCGCAGATGCTTTTATATTTTCTAAATCTTGTCGTGTGTTTATTATTTCTGTTTTTGTTTGTTGGGTTTGTTCTATTGTGTTTTTTAGTTCTTCGTTTTGTTTTTTAAGATTATTATATTCTTTATATGCTTTACATAAATTAGAAGACACGGGTATATTATAAAGTTCTCTTTCTTCTTCTAATAGGTTTAAAGTATCTGTGTCTATTGTAATAGTTATTTTCTTATGTTTCTTCTTTGGCTCTATATTAATTATATTATCTGAATACATACTCTTATACCCCCTTTTTTTCTGGCGGTATTCCCGCCTTGCTTTTATACATACTTTTTATATTACATTTTATCTTACTTTTAGGTTGCTATATGTATTAGCCATACCTAATACATATCTTTTTTTATGTCTGGTATTTATCAATACATACAATTAGTTTATATAAATTTGGTTTTTATAATAAGAAATATTACTAATATATTATATATAGGGGTTTGTAATATCTACACTTTAAAGAATAAACCTAACAAGTTTAGCATTAAAGGTGTGTTATTCTTGTTAGGTTATTATAAATTAAAGATAAAGTTCGGAGCTTAATCTATACCTTATCTTTAATATATAACTTTTAGGTTTCGGCTTTTTGAGATTTAAACCGACTATTTGTTTTTCAATTTTTTATATATTGAATTGTTTGGTTTTATTTTAATTATCTTTTTTTTATGGGTTTTTGTTGTATCTTTTATGTATTTCTTAGTATTTTTTTAAGTCAATATTTTATTCATTTTTTAAGCGGTTTGAAATCTAAACCGCCTTATCTAATATCTGTATTTCTTGGGTTTGTTTTTGTTGGCTTGTTTGTGTCTTTTATAATCTTCTTGGCTTCTTTGATTAAATAATTTAGGTTGTCTTTTTCATTAGAAGAAGATATAACGACTTCATTAATTCCGTTAGCTATTCTTACAATTCTTTCTTTTGGGAATCCAAGTTCTTTTGTTTTACACATATAAAATCTATTTTGTATATTCTGTTATTTTTGTGTTTTCTGTTTCTATCTCATCTTTAATCTTATCAATCAAATACTCTCTTGTTTCTAAATATTTAAGTAACAAAGTTAATGCATCAAGGGTGTTGTTTGTGTATTCAACAGAACAACGATAAATATTAACTCGTTCTGGTGTTTGTTTCTCTTTGCTTGTTATTGCATATTTTTCCCAATACTCTACAATTTCAGTCATTGATCTATATATTACTTTTGCTTTTTGTTTTATTTCTTCTTTTTCTTCTATAAGTTCCTTTAATATTTTTCGTTTGTGTTCTAAATTCTTGCTTTCATTATAGTATTTTTCTAATTCTTCTTTATTCATATTATCACTTCCTTGTTTTTATTGTTCTTAATCGCCATTAAATAGCGATTATATAGTTTGCTGTGCTTTTTACAGAGGGGTATATGTATTATTAAGGGGACTTCTGCTTTTCTCTTTGTAATTTTGTTTGTTTCCCTTAGACCAATAAACTCAACTTTCGCAAGTTCTTCGTATTTCTTCCCGCAATTCTGTTCAATACAGAAACCTTTAAAATTATCTACATTAATTTCTATTGTTTCGTTTAAATCAATTTTTATTTTTTTATTCATTTTGTTGCACCGTCTGTATTAATTTATAAATTCCGTTCTTTGGCTCGTAGATTATATTCTTATCTTTGAGAATTTTTATCCCTTTATCTACATCATATATTTTTGTAATCTTTC
>CAYNHX010000058.1:0-4531 GCA_964397275.1 uncultured Muribaculaceae bacterium
ATTGTAGTTAAATTATAAAGTACTATTATTGCGAGTAGACATGCAGAGACTATCATAAGTAGTACTACATTATTTAATCCATCTAACATTTGATAAAATATTGTATAATTATCTCTAATATAATTAATACTTCCAATATTTTTATCTTTCATTAAATTGTTTGTAACTAAATCTATATCTTTATCATTTATTTTTGCTAGAACCATATCGTATTTTATATCTTTATTAAATACTTTTTTATAATAATCATTACTAATATATATGTAATGCCATATATAATTTTCAACAATATCCTTTACTCTAAGAATATATAAGTTATTATCACTATCTCTTATCTTAATATTATCTCCAATATTAAGATCTAATAATTTTGAAATCTTTTCAGTTATTACTGCTCCTTCTTTTGGTACATTAATTACTTTATTATTTACTATACTTTTTAACTCTATAAAATTATTAATATCTTTATTATCTGATACAGTCATTATATAGACATTATTCTTTAGATCATTAGCTTTAAAAGTATATAATTCTTGATTTACAAGCATAGAGTCTTTTATTTTATTATTAGTTGATATACTTTTACTCATATTAGTTTGATTTTCTTTATACATAATAGATATGTCATATTTAATTATCTCTTCATATTGTACTTTAACAATACTTGTAAGACTGTCTTTTATACCAAATCCTGTTAATAGAAGTGCAGTGCATCCTGCTATACCTGTTACTGTCATAATAATTCTCTTTTTATATCTAAACATATTTCTTACAGTAACTTTATGAGAGAAGTTTAATCTCTTCCATATAAAGTTAATTTTCTCTATTAATACTTTTTTACCTTCTTTAGGTGCTTTTGGTCTAAGTAAATTAGATGGAGCATCTTTAAGTTCTAAATAGCATACATATATTGTAACTAAAGACATAAGTATAAATGCTATTAAAGTAGTTACTATAAATGTCATAGCATTAATAGGAATTATTAAGTCTGGTAATCTATAATCTGCAGTATAAATACTATATATTGCTCTAGGTAATATATTAAAGCCAGTAATTAATCCAAAACTAACACCTAATATAGTTGCAAGTAATATATATATTAAATAACCAAATACTATTTGTTTATTAGTATAACCAAGTGCTGCAAGAGTACCTATTTCACCACGCTCTTCTTCTACCATTCTAGTCATAGTATTAAGTGCAATAAGAGCTACTACAAATAAGAAAAATAAGGGGAATACTTTTGCAATAGCATCTACCTTTGTGGCATTCTCTTCAAATATACTATACCCAATACTGTCATTTCTATCAAGTAAATACCACTTAGGCTTTTCTAGTGTTAATAAACTTTCTTCTGCTTCACTTATTTTATCTTCTGCTTCTTTTATCTTGGTATTATATGTATTTAATGCTTTATAATATGTAACATAACCACTTTCTAATTTGTTTTTACTTGTTAAGACTTCTGCTTTACCTTTTTCTATTTTATACAAATTATCTGCGAATGCTGTCTTTAAAGTTTGTTCATTAGTAATTATCTCTTTTTCTTTATCATCTAGTTGCTCTTTTGTATTTTTTAATGTTAATAAGTTATTATACTGATCCTTTAATGCATCTTGCTCTATCTTTAATGTTTGATATTCAGCTGTACCTTCTGTTAAAAGATTTAATTGCTTTTGTATATTAGATATTTGAGTATTTAAACTTTCAATATTAGTTAATAGTGTGCTTTCTGTTAATCCATAACTTAATAATGTATTATTATATGTTTCTATACCACTACTTAAATCTAGTTTTGCTTTTGCAATTAATTTATCATTTTTTTCTTTTTCAGAGTATAGTGTCTCTTCAGATTTATATAAATCTGTCTCTGTTTTTTCTATTTTATTATTATTTATATCTAATGTAGATTTAGTATTTCTTAATTTTGTACCATTTACTTTCTTCTCTTTTTCTATTTTATCTTTATTCTTATTAATTTCATTACTTATCTTTTCATATATTTCTTCATAACGCACTGTCTCTCTGATTTCTTGTATGCTTTCTAATTCATCTTTTAATATATTCATTTTATCAGTGTATTTATCACTATAAGAATTAATATTTTTAGTATTATTACTTAATATATATATTTCAGTATAATAATCATAATTAAAATTAGCTTTATTTAGGAATATAAAAGACTCTAATTTACCATTACTGGTATTAGATATCCCCTTTTGAGGTCCAACATAAAGTGCAGACTCTGCTAAACCTACTACAGTACATTTTGTAATCTTTAAGTTTTTATTTTTAATATTTAATATATCATTTATTTTATATTTTTTATTTTCTGCTACACACTCATTATTACTTTTAGGCATTCTACCATTTTTTAATCTAATAATGTTAACATCTTTTTCAATAGCGTGTATTCTTACTGCTTCACCATCTATTGTTATATCTACCGAATAACTTGCAACTGCATCTTTTACATCTTTTAACTTTTTTATTGCTTTTATATCTTCATCAGTAAGTCCATATGAACTTATTATTTGATAATCCATTAGCTTATATTCATCATAATAGGTGTCTGCTGTTAAAAGCATATCGTTAGATGTTGCTCTAAGTCCAGCAAAGAAACCTACACCAAGAGATACAACGAATAATACAGATAAAAATCTACCATATGACTTTCTAATTTTTATGAAGATATCTTTTAATAATAACTTCATATTACCATTCTATTTCCTTTACTAATTTTGGTTTTTTATTTATTCTTACTTCTTCTATCTTACCATTTTTCATTTCTATTACTTTATTTGCAATATTTGAAATAATAGAATTATGAGTAATAATAATTGTAGTCATATTCATTTCTTTATTCATTCTTTGTAATAGATCTAATATCTTTTTACCTGTTTTAGAATCAAGTGCTCCTGTTGGTTCATCACATAATAATAACTTAGGATTCTTAGCAAGTGCTCTTGCAATTGCTACTCTTTGTTGTTCACCACCAGATAACTGTGCTGGAAAATTATTCATTCTGTCTTTTAATCCTACTTGATCAAGTACTTTAACTGGATCAAGAGGATTCTTACATATTTGACTTGCTAGTTCTACATTTTCAAGTGCTGTTAAATTTTGTATTAAGTTATAAAACTGGAATACAAATCCAATATCAAGTCTTCTATACTCAATTAATTGTTTCCTATTATATTCAGTAATATTATTACCATCAATTATTATCTTACCAGAGTCACAAAAATCCATACCTCCCAATAAGTTTAATACTGTTGTTTTACCAGCACCAGAAGGACCTAAAACTACTACTAACTCTCCTTTTTTAATTTCAAAAGAAGCTTCATCAACAGCTTTTATCTTTATATCACCCATTTGATATTCTTTTTTTATCTTTTTTAACTCTATATAATTCATAAAATCATCTCCATATAAATTATAGCATAAATAACTAACTATAATCAAAATAAAAAAAATATACTGTTTCAGTATATTCTTTCAATAATATTTTATTGATGTAAATTATTTTTTTAGTACTTTAGCTCCATGCCCTGCTGCTTTTCTTTTTTCTGGGTTTTTTAGTTTAATTATTATCTTGCCTCTATTAATATCATAATCAACAATCATATTATCAGCATTTACTTTAAAAGCTTTTATATTGCTCGCTTTTATATTATATGCTGTTATATTACCAGCATTTATGTTGATAGCTGTTATGTAGGAAGCATTAATATCTGTAGCATTTATTTCACCAGCACTTATATTTTGTGCATTTATATTAGTTGCTGTTATTTGTAAGGCTTTAATGCTTTTCCCTATTATATGAAAAGTAGAAATATTGCTTTTTACATCAACGTTAAATTTAAATTCCACATCATCAATTATTATATAAGTATTATTTTCTTTAATATAATACTTATATAATTCTTCTTGATTATTTATTACTACCATTTTTCTTTCCCCCTTAGTGTTTTAACTTTAGAAACTGCTTTTTTAATTATATTCCCTCTAGGATCTTTTCTAATACTTAGTTTCCCTTGCAAAGAATAACGTATAGCTAGTGAACAAATATTATCTCCTTTAATTGATATACAACTTATACTATCAGATACCATACATATTTCGCTATAAAGTATATTATTTGCATATACATTATCTACATATATTCTATTAGCAGATATATCAAGAACAACTATGCTCGAAGTTTTTATAATTTTTGTTTTAATGTTTTTGGCATTTATATTATCAACCGTTATTTCATCTACAAAAATATCAGCACCAACTACATTGTTAGCTTTTATAAATTTACCAGTTATATTACCTGCAGATATATCACGGCCTATTATATTCCTTGCTTTTATATTTTGAGCATTAATATCAAATGCTATAATATCATCTTCTACATCGACATCAAAAGTAAACTCCACATTATCACTTACTACATATGCATTTTTTCTTTTAGTATTATAATATTTATCTAATTCTTCTTTGTTGCTTATTATTATCATTTCTTTTCCCCCCCCCACTTGTC
>CAYNHX010000058.1:4541-5244 GCA_964397275.1 uncultured Muribaculaceae bacterium
TCGCACATAATACTTTATTTCCTTTCTTTATTAATAATCACAATTATTTGGTGTTCTTGGGAATGGTATTACATCTCTAATATTTTCAATACCAGTTAAATACATAATTAATCTTTCAAAACCCAAACCAAACCCAGAATGCTTACATGTACCATATTTTCTTAAGTTTAAATACCATTCAAGTGATTTTGAATCAATATTAAATTCTTTCATTCTTTTTGTCAATTTATTATAATCTTCTTCTCTTTGAGAACCTCCAATAAGTTCTCCTGCTCCAGGGACTTCCAAATCAACTGCTGCAACAGTTTTGTTATCGTCATTTAATTTCATATAAAAAGCTTTTATTTCTTTTGGCCAGTCTTTAATAAATACTGGGCCATCAAAATATTCAGTAATATATTTTTCATGTTCTTTTGCTATATCTTTTCCATATTCTGGTTCGAATTCCCATTTTACTTTTGCTTCTTTTAATAAAGTTATTAAATCATGATGAGTAATTTTAGTAAATTTACTATTTAATAATTTATTTAGTTTATTTTTTAATCCTTCTTCAATATACTTATCAAAATATTCAATTTCATCATTACATTTTTCTAAAACATATTTTACAACATATTTTAGCATTTCTTCCATAAGATTCATGTTATCGTTTAAATCATAAAAAGCCATCTCTGGTTCAATCATCCAAAACTCACTGGCGTGC
>CAYNHX010000059.1:0-5201 GCA_964397275.1 uncultured Muribaculaceae bacterium
AATTTATGTCTTTTCCAGAGAGTTTTGATATTGATAAAAAAATATATATTTGTAAAAAATGCAAACAACCATTAAGAGAAGAAGATAGATTATTTGGTGAATGGATAAGAAAATATAAAGATAGAGATTGGTCTGGATATTGGATGCCTTTATTTTTAGCTCCATGGGTTCATGCTGATGAAATAATACAAAAGGAACAAGAAAATACAAAAGAATATTTTTATAATTTCGTTTTAGGACTTCCATATAGAGATAATAATGCAACAATTACGCAAGATGTTATATTTTCTCATCTTAAAAATGAACAACCTCCTTTAGGTGAAGATGATAATTTGGTTATGGGTTGTGATAGTGGTATTGTTAAACATTGGGTAATGTGGAATAAATACGGAATGGTAGATTGTGGAAAAACTGAAAATTGGGAGGATGTTGAATTATTAATTTTAAAATATCCTAGAATGACAGTATGTATAGATGCCATGCCAGATATAACAGAACCTAGAAGAATAAGAAAAAAATATGGAGATAGAATATTTTTAGCATTTGCAGGTTCTAACGCAACAGCTATTGATATTGTAAGATTTGGAGAAGATGAAAATTTTGGTAATGTTTATGTTGATAGACATAGAATGATACAACATTTAGTGGGAGAAATGGTTGGTGGCAGAATACCCTTTTATGGTAATCAATATAAATGGCAAGAATATGCAGACCATTGGAAAAGTATGTATAGAATTATTGAAAAAGATAAATCAGATAGAGAAAAAATGTTATGGAAAAGTAAGAATGGTAAAGACCATTACGTAACTGCTGCAATTTATGCTAGATGTGTTATGTCAAGAAATAATACAGGAAAAAGTAAAACATTTGGTGGAGTTTCAGAAAGTAGATTAAGTAGATTTGGAATTAAAAAGGAAGGAGCTATAACATTTGATAATTAATTAAAAAAATGGTATAGTATAAATAATTAATTTATTATTTCAAAAGAATGAGTAATAATATATTTAACTCGGTTTACAATTATGTAAAAACAAAAATAGTTGGAGAAAGTATTGGAGATGAAAAAAATAGAGATGAGGGTATAGAACAAGATCAATTAAGTGCTTTGTCTTTGAATATAGAAAATAAAGATTTAATTGATATTTCAAAAAAATATACAAATATTTGGGAGGAACACTGGCAAAGTGGATTAAAAATGGCACAAGATTTGAATAAGGCTTATTGGGTTGGAAATCAATCAAAAATTGATGATGAAGATCCAATAAATAATGTTATTTTTGAAGCTCTTGAAACATATCTCCCACTTGTTACAAAACAATATCCAATGCCAACAATAACAACAACAAATGATGAGGCTGGTATTAGGTTATCAAATATTATACAAAAATATTTATATCATTTAGCAGAAGAATTAAATGTTAGAATTAAGGTTTCTCAATGTGAAAGATACAGAAAACTTAGTTTTTTAGGTGTTATAAAAATTGGATGGGATATGGAAAATGATGAAATAAGTTGTAGGTCTATTAATCCACAAAATTTAATTTTAGATCCAGACGCAGAAATTATTGATGGTGTTTATAAAGGTAAATATTTAGGAGAAAAGAAATCAGATACTGCCGAAGATTTAATAGCAAAATTTCCAAAAAAGAAAACATTTATTTCTGATTTAGTAAAAGATAAATTAGGAACAAAAATAAGATATACAGAATGGTGGGGTCAAGATATGCTTTGGTGGACTTATAAAGATGAGGTTTTAGATAAAACAAAAAATCCACATTATAATTATGCAGAAGAATCAGAAGAAGAAGATGGTATTCAATACGAAAAGCAAAACAATTATTTCCCAGTTCCAAAAATGCCATATATTTTTCATACAGTTTATCAAATGGAACATCCTTACGATGAAACATCTGATATTACTCAATGTATTCCATTGCAAGATATTGTTAATAAAAGATTAAGACAAATTGATTTTAATGCTGATAATGCAAATGGTGGACTTGTTATATCTGGTGATTATTTTGATGCCGAACAAGGAGAAGAAGTTTCTGATGCTTTAAGGAATGGTGGAGTTGTTTGGATGAAAAGAGGAAAACCTAACGAAGGTGTATTTAGAGATACTGGCAGACCTTTGACAGGTGAAATATTCCAACATTTAACTTATTCAGAACAAGCTATAAGAAATATAATTGGAGTTTCTGGAAGTTCAGCACAAGCCCTTTCTAGTGAAAAAACTGTTAGAGGTAAAATAATTTCAGCAGAAAAAGATGGTTCAAGAAGTGCTACCCCTACAATGTATTTAGAGCTTTTATATAAGAATATATATAAATGGTTCTTACAAATGATAAAAGTTTATTATGATGAAATTAAAAAAGTTTCTATTGAAGGAAAAGATAAAGTTCAAGAAGAATTAGAAATATCTAATGGTATTCTTAAAGGTGTTGCTGTAAAAATATCTGTAAAAGATGGTGCTATGATACCAAAAGATTCTGTTACAAGAGCAAATCAAGCAATAGACTTATGGACTGCTGGTGCTATTGATCCTATTGGATTATTTGATAAACTTGATTTTGATAATCCGAGAGAATTGGCTCAAAGACTTATTCAATATCAATCCGATCCTATTGGATATTTACAATCAGATAATGTAGATACAACAGTAAAAAGAATGATGTTAAAAGAATTAATTGATATGAAAAAGAATAATCCAGAAAATAATATGATGGATTCAAGAAATAAAGGAATTGGTAGTGGTGGAAACAGTGAAGGTAAACAAGCAAAAACTGCAAAAGAAAAAGCTGGAACAAATCAAAAAATAACATCACAAGGAGAACAAAAATCTAATTCTGGTGTAAATTATGAATCAGAAGATAATATAATGAAAAATGTTAAAATATAAAATAATATTTACAAATTGTCAAATTTGATTTATATTATTATATGAGAGTTGTTTGTTATTTATTTATACGCACGATTAAGAAATTAGTCGTGCTATACAAGTGAATAACTTGCGTTTCTGGGAGTACTTTAAACCCTGCTAATAAGTAAAAATAACAATATGTTTGGAGAAATTCAACAAGAAGGTGTTTCTATTGATAAAATAGAAGGAGAATCTTTAAATTCTTTTTTAGATAATGCTGAAAAAGCAAAAGATGAAGAAGAAGAAAAAGAAGAAACTGAAAACACCGAAGAAGAAACAAAAAAAGAAGATAAAGAGGAAGAAAAAAAAGTAGAAAAAAAAGAAGATGAGGAAGAAGAAGATGAGAATAAGTCAAAAGACGATAAAAAAGACGATAAAAAGTCTGATAAGTCAAAAGACAAGTCTAATATTAATAATAATCCTCGTTTCCAACAAATCTACAAGAAAAATAAAGATTATGAACGCACCATCGATTCATTAGTTGAAAAAGTAGAAAATCTAACAAAAAAGTTAGATAGTACACTTAATAAAGACAATGAAGAAATCCCAGATTGGTTCAAAGATGACTGGGGAGATGATAAAGAAAAGTGGAATGAATATCAAAAAAGATTTGGTGTAAATTCTACTGATAAAAAAACAAATAAAGAAGAAGAAGAAAAACAAGCATTTGAAAGGGCTAAAAAAAGAATTATTAGTGATTTAGAGGATATTGAATTTGAAAATGATATTGATTTATCTGAAACAAAAGAAGGATTAAAGCTAAGGCAAGAAATCCTAAAATTTGCACAAGATGAACAAATCGTTGATAAAAACGGTCAATATGACATTAAAAAGGCTTATAAATTCTATACAAGAATGAATGTAAAATCTGATGGTAAAAAATCAGATAATACAGATAAGAAAAAACAAATAGCTGATAAATCATTAAATAGTTCAAAAGGTGGAGATGATAAAAAATCAAAATCTTTTAAAGTTGGCTCTTTTAGAAATGTGAGTTGGGAAGATCTTAACTAGATTATCTAATTAATTTAATTAACTACTATGGGTTTTTCAAATAGAGTTATAACTACAACAAGAGAAAAATTCTTGCCTAAGGTTGTTGATACAGTTTTAGGACAAAATTTCCTTGCTGATAGAATATTAACAAAAGCAAAAAGATTTACAGGTACAAAAATTAAAAAATCTGTAAAAATATCTAAGAATACAACAGGAGGTTCATTTATTGGTTATGATTTGTTATCAACAAATGCAACTGATAATAGAATCCAATTAGAATTTGATCCAAAATTCTATCAAATTGCTGTGTCAATTCCTTTGACTGATTTAGCTCCAAACGCAGGAGAGGAAGCCTTCATTGATTTAATGAAAGCAGAACTTGAAGGGTCAGCACAAGACGCAGTAGATGACATTGGAACAATGTTATATGGGGATGGAAATGGTAATGGTGGAAAAGACTTTATGGGTCTTGATGGTATCATTAACGATTCTGGAACTTATGGTGGAAAGTCAAGAACAACTTATCCTACTTTAAGATCTACAAAAACAAACTCAAATGGTACTTTAACTTTATTAAAGATGGCTGCATTACATGATGCTGTATCATCTGGTAAAATTGTGCCAACAATGGGTCTTACTGATGAAGCTACATTTAGTTTCTATGAGGCTTTAATAAAACCTTCTGAATCTTATGTAATTACTGCATCTGATATTAAATCTGGTGTTATTTCTGGTACTGGTTCTAAGGAATTACATTACAGAGGTATGCCAATTTATAAAGATGAAAAATGTCCTGCTGGAAAATTATATTTCTTAAATGAAATGTATTTAGACTGGTACAAGGCTCAAATGGCTATGACAGAAGCTATAAACTTCGGTCGTCAAGAAATTGAAGGTAATGAATTTGAAGGTACTGATACAAAAGGTATTGGATTCTCTTGGGATAATTGGCAAAAACCAGTTCAACAAGCTGCAATAGTTACTCATATATATCTTGGAGGTCAATTAATATCTACAAATCCAAAAAGACACGGTGTTCTTTATGGAATAACAGGTATATAATCTAACCATTAATTCTACATAAAAATGAGTCTTTTAAAAGAAACTCCAGTAAAGGGAGTATATTATGTGGATGTTACTATTTCAGCAGGTTCAAAAAGTGGAACAGCAACAGTTGAGTATGGAAGTAAAATCATTGGAAATTATGCTATATCAAATCAAGATCAATTAATTGATAGTATAGCAATTTCTGGTGCTACACTTACAGTTACTTTAGCTGCTGCTG
>CAYNHX010000060.1:0-5142 GCA_964397275.1 uncultured Muribaculaceae bacterium
TATACTCTAATCATTCTTTCTGATACTTCTAGTTCATTAGATAATTCAAAAACACTATACTTTCTTCCAGATTGTAATAACTCTAACATTGTTATTACATTAGATACCTTAGACATAATATCACCTGCTTTTTTTATTTACCACAACATTGTTTATATTTTTTACCACTGCCACATGGACAAGGTTCATTTCTTCCCACTTTTTTTGAACTGTTTTTTATTGTTTTTTGTGTTTTTTCTTCTCCAGAATTAACTAATTTTTTTTCAACTTGTTTTCTTTCCAAGTTTTGTCTTATTTCTGCTTTTAATAAATATATTGTTGTATCCTTATTTATTGCATCAAGCATATTATCAAATAGCATAAATCCCTCATTAATATATGCTTGTATTGGACTTTCTTGTGCATATCCTCTTAGTCCTATGCCTTCTCTTAAATGATCCATTGTATTAATGTGGTCCATCCAGTAAGTATCGAGTACTCTTAATGATACTGCTTTTTCAAAATCATTTGATATATCCTCTGGTAAATCTTTTAGTTTGTCTTCATATTCTTTTAATACTTTTTCATATATTATATCTTCTATTTCAGATGCTGTTTTTTGACTAATATCTTTTTCACTAAGTTTATATTTTTTAAATAAATTATTGTTTATATACTCTATTATTTCAGCAGTATCTTTTTCTAATATTTGTCCTTTATCATTTATATGATTAATTACAACTTCTTTTATATGGGCTTTAAATAGTTCTTTTACTTCTTCATGTATAGTTTCTTTATCTAATATTTCATTTCTTCTTTCATACATTATTTCTCTATGTTTACTCATTACATCATCATATTGTAATAATGTTTTTCTCATGTCGAAGTTATTGCCTTCTACTCTTTTTTGAGCTGTTTCTACAGATCTTGTGATTGTTCTACTTCTCATGTTTCTTTCGCTATTTAATCCAACCATATCAAGTATAGATTGAAATCTATCCGTTCCAAATCTTACTAAAAGTTCATCTTCAAAAGACACAAAAAATTGACTATATCCCGGGTCTCCTTGTCTTCCAGATCTACCTCTTAACTGATTATCAATACGCCTTGCTTCGTGTCTTTCAGTACCAATTACACATAAGCCCCCAATATCTTTGACGCCTTCTCCTAGTTTAATATCTGTACCACGCCCCGCCATGTTTGTAGCTATAGTGACAGATCCTTTTTGCCCTGCTTTTGCAATTATTTCGGCTTCTCTTGCGTGGTTCTTTGCGTTTAATACTTCGTGTTGTATACCTCTTTTTCTAAGCATATTACTTATTAGTTCATTTGTCTCTATTGCAATTGTGCCCACTAATAATGGTTGCTCCATTTTATGTCTTTTTTCTATTTCATTTATTATTGCTTTATATTTTTCTTCTTTTTTTGAATATATTAAATCTGCTTCATCTATTCTTACAACTGGCATATTTGTTGGTATTTGTATAACATACATGTTATATATATTTCTAAATTCTTCTTCTTCTGTTTTTGCGGTACCCGTCATGCCTGCTAATTTTTTATACATTCTAAAATAATTTTGGAATGTAATGGTAGCAAGCGTCCTTGTTTCTTCTTGTATAGTAACGTCTTCTTTAGCTTCTATTGCCTGATGAAGGCCATCACTAAATGCCCTTCCTTGCATAAGTCTTCCTGTAAATTGGTCGACAATTATTATTTTATCTTCTTGTACGACATAATCCACATCGTTTTTCATTGTATAATTTGCTTTTAATGATTGATTTATATGATGAACTAAACTACTATTTTTTATATCGAATAAATTATCTAATTTAAAATAATTTTCTCCCTTTTTTCCCCCTTCTTCTGTAAGGGTAATATCCTTTGTTTTTTGATCAATAGTATAATCTTCATTCTCTTTAAGTGTTTTTACGTATCTATCTGCATCTTTATATAAATTTGCTAATTTCATTTGGCCACCAGATATTATAAGTGGTGTTCTTGCTTCATCTATAAGAACTGAGTCGACTTCATCGACAATTGCAAAAGATAATGGTCTTTGTACTCTTTCTTCTGCTCTTACAACCATATTATCTCTAAGGTAGTCAAAACCTAATTCATTATTTGTAGAATAAAGAATATCGCACAAATATGCCTCTTTTTTCTCTTCTGGAGACATTTCTCTTAAATTGACACCTACAGACATTCCTAAAAATTTAAATATTTGGCCCATCCAGTTTGCATCTCTTTGTGCTAAGTATTCGTTTACTGTAACTATGTGTACTCCTTTTTCTAAAAGAGCATTTAAATATGATGTCATAACAGATGTTAACGTTTTTCCTTCACCGGTTTTCATCTCTGAAATATTGCCAAAGTGAAGTGCAAGAGCCCCTAAAATCTGGCAGTAATATGGTTTTTCTTTTAGTACTCTATATGATGCTTCTCTTACAACAGCAAAAACATCAGGAATAATCTCGTCAAGTTCTTTCCCATCTTCAAGCTCTTTTTTAAAAACATCTTGGCTTCTTTTTAAATCATCATCAGTGTATTTTTGATATTTTTCTTCGAGTTCTATAACTTTATCTGCTATTTTTCTAAATTTTTCCAATTCTCTGTTTTCATGATCAAATACTTTAAATAATTTTTTAAACATGTTTTCTCCTCATTTGTATTTTAACAAAAAAATAAAAATAGTTAAAGTAATTTAACTATTTTATTCTGTTTCAATTACTCCATAGTTATTATCTTTTCTTTTATAAAGGACACAAACCCTCATTGTTTCTGAATCTTTGTATACAAAGAATGTATGGCCAAGCATATTCATTTGTAGTATTGCCTCGTCTTTGTTCATTGGTTTTAACTCAATGTGTTTTGTCTTTATTATTTCTGTTTTTTCTTCTTCATCTTCTTCATAACTATCAATATCAAATATTATTTTTTTTGTTTTTGAAATAATTTTATTTTTATTCTTTACTATTTGTCTTTCAAGCTTATCCACTAAAATATCAATTGCTGAATATAAATCGATATTTTCTTCTTCGTTCCTTATTATAAAATTATCAGTCGGAATTGTTACTTCAATCTTTTTGCACTTGTCTTTTAATGATATTATTACTGAAACTTCTATTTTGTCTTTATTTTTAAAATACTTGTTTAATCTATCTAATTTTTCTTTTGTATATCCCTTAATAGAACTTGTTATTGTTATTTTTTCACCTCTAAAAGAATATTTCATAATATTATCCCTCCTATAAATATTTTACCACATTTTATACTTATTGTTTTAATAATTTTATGGTTGTAAAAAGATTGTGTTTGACACAATCTTAATTACTTCTATTGGTGCCACCTTAAAAGACGTTTGGAAATTATTTATAAGGTTAATTTCTAATATGATTATATCACAAGTACAAAAAAAATAAACAAAATTTGTTTACTTTTCTTCTTTTTTTGTGTCTACTTTTATCTTACAACTTCATTTTTAAAATTGCTTTCTTTCATTTTTATTAATCAATAATTTGAAATTGTAATCTTATTAATAAATCCATTTGAATCATAATCCATAGATACTTCATATTTTGTAGTTAAATCAAATTGTTTTTTTAGCAATATAATTTCATCTGTCTTTGAAGTTGTTGTAGAATTATAAGTTACAGTTATTGAATGATTTGAGTTTTTCTTAATTTTAGTAACTACTTTATCTAAAATTGATGTAACTGTTGAACCATATTGTGTACCATTATATGATTCAATTCCAAAATTAAAGTCATTTACATCCATTTTATCTTGTTGTTCATTAATTTTATCAATTCTATTATTAATAATATTGGTAGCACTATCCTTAATTTGTTCTGATTGTTTACCAGTCTTAAAAAATTGAGTAAATACTAATCCAAAAATTAGTATAGCCATTACTATTACGATACCAGCAAAGGCCAAATATCCAATACCAATTCCTTTGGCTATCTTTAGCCCTTTTCTTCCAACATTTTTCATTTTTTCTTGATTATCTTTATCAGAAACATATTCTTTAGCGCCCTTATACATATCATGCATATCGCCTTTAATTTCATCATTTAAATTATTATTAACAAATTTTTCTTCTTCAGGTATAAACTTTTCATCAACACCTACATATTGTCCGTTTTTCTTCATAAATTCTCCTATTCTACAATAACAGCTGTTCCAGAGGATGTAACCATAAGCATCACTTGCCCATTTTCACCAACAGTAATTGATTCAACATCAACATTTACACCTAGTAATCCATTGGCTCCGATTTTTTTTGCTCTTTCAACCATTTCTTCAATGGCGTCTGCTCTTGCTGCCACTAATTCTTCTTCATATTCACTAGCTCGTCCACCAGTAAAATTTGTTATACTTGCTGTAAAATCTTTTACAAAGTCAATTCCACTTATTACTTCTCCAAAAACAATTCCACGGTATTCTTTAATAGTTTTTCCTTCTAATTTTGATGTAGTTGATAGCAACATAATTTTATACACCTCACTTAATTAAGTTTTTACTAATAACTTTTTTTGCCTTTAACCAAATATATAATAAATGCCCCTAACACAGCTAACACAGTAACTGAACCACCAATTATATAAAAGATATAATATGACATAGGTTTAACTTTTTGATAATAACCAGTATAATCTTTTGCTTTAATTTGTGTGTTCTCTGATTCTAAATTCCAAAGTTTAGTCTGTAATTCTTGTTTTTCTCTTGAACATTTATTACTTTTTTCAAACCATCCATCACTGCCAGTTACAATAGAGTCACATTCATCAGCTTTAGCATTATATTGAGTTTTTAATTCATTATATTCTTTTTCTATTTCTGTCAATCTTTCATTAGCTGCTTTAACTGCTGATTCTGATGCTTTTAATGCTATATCAGCTCTTTCTTTATTAATTCTTTTTGAATCAATTTATTTAAAACCTCCAATACCTGCAATTACAAGTCCTATAATGCAACCAATAATAATAACTTTAATAGGTAACGACAATTTTTTCTTGTTCTCCATATAAGCAACTCCTTTCATAAATAGTATATCATATTTTGTTGTTGCAGTAAATACTTCGCGTGATTTTTTTTGCAGTAAATATGATTAACTTGTGATAATGTCTTAAGTATTAACTTAGGAAAATGTCTCAAAGT
>CAYNHX010000061.1:0-4898 GCA_964397275.1 uncultured Muribaculaceae bacterium
TTTAATAGCACGTTTTTTTCTCATATTATCTCCTTTCTATTATTTCTTAGCTTTTGCTTTTTTAGTTCCATATTTTGATCTGCCTTGTTTGCGATCATTAACTCCAGCCGTGTCAAGTGTTCCTCTAATTATATGATAACGAACACCAATTAAATCTTTTACACGTCCGCCACGTATTAATACAACACTGTGTTCTTGTAGATTATGACCTTGTCCTGGAATATATGCTGTAACTTCGTATCCGTTGCTTAAACGTACACGAGCATATTTACGTAAAGCTGAGTTTGGTTTTTTAGGTGTTGTTGTTCCAACACGAGTACATACTCCTCTTTTTTGTGGTGCATTTTCTGGTTTTAATCTTCTAGTTAAAGTGTTTAATCTTAATTTTAATACTGGTGATTTGCTTTTTCTTGTCTTGTTTTTTTTCTTATTATTTACCAATTGATTAACTGTAGACATAACATTACTCCTTTCTTACACACTACCTGGTGTTTTATATTTTATATATATTTAAGTCTTGTCAAAGACAAGACTTAAATAATAAGCTTTTTAAATATATCATTATTGACCGTATTTTGTCAATAGCTTTTAATTGTTTTCGTCAGTTAAACCATACTTTTGTTTAAATTTTTCTGCTTTACCTACTTTTGATTGTGATACTCCTTTTCCGGTATAAGTAGGATGACACTTAGAACATACTTCTATATGTAATTCTTCTTTGTTTGATTTTGTCTCAAATATGTTACCACAAGAACAAATAACTTTTGTATTTATAAATTGTTTTTCTTTTTTCATGATTACTCCCTTCGCTATAAATAAATTTTTAGTTATAGATTTAAAAATCTTTATTATTATAACAAGTCCTTTTATTCTTTGCAAGTTTTTTTAATAAAAATATTATATTTATTGTTCTTTGCTTATAAAATGTATATTTGCTCCCAAATTTTTTAATTTGTTTTCAATGTTTTCATATCCTCTTAGCACATATTCACCATTATTTATTATTGTTGTTCCTTTTGCAATTAATCCTGCTATTATTAATGCTGCTCCAGCTCTTAAGTCTGTTGCACTAATTTCTGCTCCTTTTAATGCTGTTTTACCAGTAATGTATGCTTTAGTGCCCTCTACTATTGTATCTGCTCCCATTTTTTTTACTTCACTTAAATATTGAAATCTATTTTCCCAAATTCCTTCATTAACAATACTTTTACCATTTGCTTGAGTAAGCAAAATCGTAAATGGTTGCTGAAGATCCGTTGGAAATCCTGGATATACTTGTGTTTTAACATTAATTGGTTTTAATTTATTAGGCGCTGAAATTATCATATAGTCTATTCCAATTTTAATTTTTACTCCCATATCAGATAATTTTGATGTTAAAGCCTCTACATGCTCTGGAATGATGTTTTCTATTTTAATTTTTTTACCAATTGCACTTGCAAGTATCATGTAAGTTCCTGTTTCTATATAATCAGGAACAACTTCATGAAAACAGGAATGAAGATATTCAACACCAGTTATTTTTATTATACTTGTACCTGCTCCACTTATTTTTGCACCCATATTATTTAAAAAGGTTGCTACATTAACTATATGTGGTTCTTTTGCTGCATTTTCAATAATTGTTGTACCTTTTGCTTTAGTTGCTGCTAACATTAAATTTATAGTAGCACCTACACTAGCAATATCTAAATTAATCTTTGTGCCTTTTAATTCTTTTGCTCTTATTGTAAAATGATTATTTTTTTCAATTACAGTTGCTCCTAGTGCTTTAAATCCGTCTAAATGTAAATTAATTGGTCTTGCTCCAATTGAACATCCCCCAGGAAAAAACATATCTACTTTTTTATATTTGCTAAGTAGTGCACCCATAAAATAATATGATGCTCTTAATTTACTTGCTACTTCTTTTGGTATTTCTTTGTTTTTAATATTTGAAGAATCGATTTTTATAATATCTTTATCTTTTGTTATTTTTGCTCCAAGGTATAACATGATCTCGTCAAGAGCATCAACATCTAGTATTTGTGGTACATTTGCTATTGTTACTTCTTCATCACAAAGAAGTGCTGCCGGTATTAATGCAACAACACTATTTTTTGAACCACTTATCCTTACTTTGCCCTCTAGTTTTTTTTGCCCTTTTATTTTTATCTGATACATTTTTCCTCCTAAAGTGCTTTATTTTCACTACCAAATAATTTTATTTTTTCATTAATTACACTCTTTATCGCTTGTTCTCCTGAGCCTATTATTTTTCTTGGATGGCAAACATCTGGATTATTTTTAATATATTCTTTTAAAGCTTTAATCCATCCTATTTGTAAATCGGTATTTATATTTATTTTTGAAATACCGCACATTATTGCTGTTTTTATTTTATTGCCATCAATACTTGAACCGCCATGTAATACAAGCGGTAATCTTGTTAATTTACTTATTTCTCCCATAAGTTCAAAATCAAAGGTAATATCTCCTTTGTTAAGCCCGTGTACGCTTCCAAGTGCTGCTGCAAGAGAATCAATTTCAGTTTCATCTACCATTTTTATACAATCTTCTATATTTGCATATACTTTTTCTACTTCTTTACCATCCTCTATTCCACCATCTTCTCCAACTTCTGCCTCAACAGATACATTTCTGTTTTTTGCATATTCAACAACTTCATTAACCATTAAAACATTTTCTTCAATTGGTAAAGAAGATGTATCTATCATAACTGATGTAAATCCTGCATCTATAGCCTTTTTACATGCCTCTACCGTTTTGGCATGATCTAGATTAATTGCAACAGGTATATTAATATTTAAATCTACCATTAAACTTTTTACTAAATTGTATATTGTTCTATAGCCACCCATATATATTGCAGTACTCTCACTAACACCAATTATTACAGGACTTTTCAAATTATTGCACTCTTCTAGTATATATTTTGTCCATTCCAAGTTGTTAGTATTAAATTGGGGTATTGCATATCCTTCTTTTTTTGCCTTTATTAACATATCTTTTGTATTTACAATCATTATTATCACCTAATACAAGAATAATACAAATAAGATTTATAGTCAAATAAAAAAACCAGAGTTTTACACTCTAGTTTATTTAGTTTTTACTGTTGGTTCAACACCATATGATTCAAGGTATTGAGCAATTATTGCTGCTATTGCATTTTGTGAATTATTTAAATCATTATATCTTAATTTTAAATGTTCATAGTTTGCTGCCATATTTTTCACATTTGCTACTGCTGTTGTTATTGCTACTACCTCTGCTCTTGCTGTATCATTTTTTGCAATTGCTTCTATTTTAGAATTTATTTCTGGATAGCCTGCCCCAGATTTAATTAATCTTGATAATTCTTTTATTGATTTACTATTTGGCATTATTGCTGCTGGATCTCCTCCACAAGCTAGAAAACCTACAAGTGCATCATATATAGATTTTGGATCAATACTATTATTTGCTTCATTATAGTTTACATATAACTCTTTCGCAATTTTTTCTTCTTCTTGTCCATCATTACCATATAATACAATTGCTGGTGCTACTTGTTCTGCAGTCAATTCTTTGAATTCACCTGTATCTCCATCTCTATAATCATGATATTGTGCATTGTCTGGCATATTTTGTTCAGCAATGTTTATTGCTTCTGAATAAGAAATAAACTCGTCTTGAACTTCTGTTGGTTCCTCTGTTGTTTCCTCAGAGTAATCAGAGTAGTCTTCTGTATAATCTGTGTCTCCTCCGCCTCCACCAATTCCTCTTTTTGCAAGAGTATAGCCTCCAAATATAATTCCTAATGATGCTAGTAACGCAATGAATCTTTTTAAACCTTTATTATTCATTCTAAAATCCCCCTTTTCGAATTGAATGGCGCTTATATTAACATATTTATATTTTTTTGTCAATATTTATAAATATAAATATATATCTTCTTTTTTCTAATAAATCTTTTTCTATTTTTATTGTTGAGTTCTTATATATTGATTTTATTTCTTTTTCTAATTCAGTGATTATATTATCTGAGCTTTCAAATGCAATTATTGCTGTATCATTTAATACTTTTTTTGAATCTTTTAATATTTTTATATAGTTGTTTATATCTCCAAATAACGCTGAGGGTGGTTCGTTTTTTATTACATCTTCATCAATTTGGTCTTCTTTTGATAAATATGGTGGATTAGATATAATAACATCTACTTTTATTTTTCTTTTTATTATTGGATATAAAAGATTCCCTTTTAATATTTTTATATCTAGTTTATTATTTTTCGAATTTCTTTTTGCTATATTTAATGCTTTTAAACTTATGTCTGTTGCATATACTATACTTCTATTAATCCTTTTTTTTATTGCAAGTGCAATACAACCACTTCCGGTACATATATCCGCAATTATTGGGTTTTTAAAATGCTTATTTATATAATCTATTGTTTTTATTGTTAATAGTTCCGTTTCTGGTCTTGGTATTAGTACATTTTTATTTACATATATATTTAAATCTAAAAATGATTGCTGTTTTGTTATATATTGTAGTGCTTCGCCTTTAATGTATTTACTTATTGCTTCAATAAACTTTTTATATTCATGTTTTGTAATGTTCTTATTATTAATAATATCTTCTTCTTTATAGTTTAATAAATATTTAATTAAATATTTTGATATGTGTTTTTCTTTATCATTATCTAAAAGAAGAGTTTCCCCTTCTTTTAATACTTTATTAAGCTTCATCTTCTACTTCCAGTCTTTTTCTTTGATCTTCTGTTATTAATGCTTCAATAATTTCTTCTAACTTACCTGACATTATTCTATCTAATTCCATAAGTGTAAGATTAATTCTATGATCTGTAATTCTATTTTGTGGATAATTATATGTTCTTATTTTTTCTGATCTG
>CAYNHX010000062.1:0-1560 GCA_964397275.1 uncultured Muribaculaceae bacterium
ATTGGAGGCTTTATACTTGTTATTACTGGAATACTTGATGATTTAAAACCATTATCTGCTTTAAAACAGCTAATAGGTCAAACACTAGCAGCAATAGTTGTAGTATTTTATGGAGGTTTATTATTAAATGATATATCAGCATTTGGTATATATTTAAAATTTGGGATATATGCATATCCAGTTACGATAATATTTATTATTGGTGTAATTAATGCAATTAATTTAATAGATGGCTTAGATGGCCTTGCAGCAGGTGTATCATCAATATTTTTCTTAACAATCGGAGTAATAGGTATATTAATAGGTAATGCTCTATCATTTGAAGTTGTGTTATCATTTATTATGCTTGGTGCTACTCTTGGTTTCTTATATTGGAACTTTAATCCTGCCAAAATATTTATGGGCGGTTCAGGATCATTGTTTCTGGGTTTTATGATTGCAGTAATATGCTTACTAGGATTTAAAACGGTAACTCTTACATCATTAATAATACCGTTATCAATACTTGCAATACCAATACTTGATACATCATTTGCAATAGTAAGAAGAATAAT
The DNA here is from genome assembly GCA_964397275.1 of uncultured Muribaculaceae bacterium. Lineage (GTDB taxonomy): Bacteria > Bacillota_I > Bacilli_A > RF39 > UBA660 > DAOOPL01. Next base: position 555 of record CAYNHX010000062.1, read on the forward strand.
AAATAAAAAGCCAATATATAAAGCTGATAAAGAGCATTTACATCATCAACTATTAAAAAAACATAGTCAAAAGACAGTGGTATTAATTATATACTTAATAAATATATTATTTTCAATTGCAACAATACTATATTTTATTAAAGACAGATTTATTGGAGGAATAATATATTTTTTACTATTAATAATTGCAATTATATTTATATTTACTACAAATATATTGTTTGATTCTAAACAATTTAAATCTGTAATAAAAAGAAAGTAGTGATATATTGAAAAAAATAATTTTTATTTCAAGTATGGGTGGGCATTTAACTGAATTACTACAATTAGAAAGCTTATTTAATAAATATGATTCATATATTATTACTGAATATAATAAAGCCACTTTAAATTTAAAAAATAAATATAAAAAAGTTTTTTATTTAAAAAACATTACTAAAGACCATATGATTAAATATATATTACTAAGTCCAATAAACATAATAAAAAGTTTTATTTATTTTATTAAAATAAAACCAGATATAATAATAACAACAGGTGCACATACAGCAGTTGCAATATGTTTTATTGCTAAAATATTTAAAAAGAAAGTAATATATATTGAATCATTTGCAAATATTAATACAAAATCATTATCAGGTAAACTGGTCAGTAAAATTGCAGATAAATTTATTGTACAATGGGAAGATATGCTAAAGTTATATCCAAATGCAATAAATGGGGGGTGGATTTTTTGATATTTATTGTTTTAGGTTCGCAAGATAAAAAATTTTATCGCTTACTGGATACAGTTTCAAAACAATTAGATAATAAAGTAATAAAAGAAGAAGTGGTTGTACAAGCAGGAGTAAGTGCAGATTACAAAGATAGTAGAATGAAAATATTTGATTTTATCTCTCATGATGAAATGATTAAAATAACAAAAGAAGCAAAATATATAATATGTCATGGTGGAGTTGGAACAATAATTGATTGTTTAAATCAAAATAAAAAAATTATAGTTGCC
>CAYNHX010000062.1:1570-4747 GCA_964397275.1 uncultured Muribaculaceae bacterium
CCTAGATTAAAAAAATATAAAGAACATACAAATGATCATCAATTACAAATAATAGAAAAGTTTTATGAAAAAGGATATATATTAAAACTTGATGATTTTAATAAACTTGATATTCAAATTAAAAAAATAAATGATTTTAAACCAAAAAAATATATTTCTAATAAAGAAAAATTTATAAGTCTAGTAGATAATATTATTAAAGATTTATAGTAGAATAGAGGAAAAAATAATGAAAATCTTACTTTACTCAGAAGGGCTAAAGCTAATACAAAAATCAGGGTTAGGAAGAGCAATAAGGCATCAAATGAAAGCACTAGAATATGAAAAAATAGATTACACAACAGATCCAAAAGATGATTATGATATAGTACATATTAATACTTATGGTTTAAAATCATATATGCTTGCAGAAAAATCAAAAAAAAATAATAAAAAAGTTGTATATCATGCACATTCCACATATGAGGACTTTCAAAACTCATATTTATTTTCTAATCAATTAGCACCCTCATTTAAAAAATGGATTGTTAAATGCTACTCTCTTGGAGATTATATATTAACACCAACTCCATATTCAAAAAAACTATTACAAAGTTATGGAATAGATAAACCAATTCAAGATGTATCTAATGGTATAAACTTAGAAGAATTTAGATATAACAAGGAAGAGGGAGAAGAATTTAGAAAAACATATGGGTTTAAAAAACAAGATAAAATAATAATGAGTGTGGGATTATTTATTGAAAGAAAGGGGATAACTGATTTTGTAGAGCTTGCAAAAAGAATGCCACAATATAAATTTATATGGTTTGGTACATTAAATTTAAATACAGTACCAAACAAAATAAAAGAAGCAGTAAAAACAAAACTCCCCAACTTATTTTTTCCTGGATATGTAGAAGCAAAAGAATTAAGAAAAGCATATTCTGGTGCGGATTTATTTTTATTTTTAACTAATGAGGAAACGGAGGGCATAGTACTTTTAGAGGCACTTGCTAGTAAACAAAATGTATTAGTAAGAGACATACCAATATATGAAGAATGGTTTAAAGACGGAGAAGATTTATACAAAGCAAAAACTCTTTCTGAATTTGAAAAAAAAATAACAGGTATCGTTGAGAAAAGATTACCACTATTAGTTGAAAAAGGATATGAAAAAGCAAAAGAGAAAGATCTAAAAAAAATAGGAAAGATATTAAAAAAGGTATATGAAAAAGTATTAAATATGAATTAATTAAATAATTATTAAAAAAACATACTATATAGTATGTTTTTTATTATTATTACTTGATAATGATAATTTTTTGGCTTGATTAGCAACAAACTTATCATAAGCTGCTTGTAATTGATCGAGACTTTTAATTATGTCATTCATAACTTTTTTTCTTCCATACTCACTGCCCCATTTTGATAAGATAGCTACATTACAACCTTCTTCTTGCCAATATGACATTAAATTCCTACAAGCAAGACCACTATTACCACTTACAAACCCAGTTTTTGATATTGCAGTCTCTTCAGTTAAACTTTCGATATAATCATATAGCCCATATCTCATTATCCAATATATTATTTGTCCATATGTAAGATAATTACTATCAGAATGAGATAATTTAATTAAATTATTACCATCAACAAAAGTTTTATTACAATCAAACTTATTTTTACTATTATGACAGAAACTGCGCATTGCTTTCATTACATTAACTGCATCAGGCGCTTTTGCACTTCTTACCCACATTAAATCTTTACTAGGACATAATGATTTGGCACCAATTGCTTCCATCCATTTTGTATAAGTATTCCAATAATTTGAATTACATAAATACTTCCAAAGAATTCTGTAAGCATTATTATCACTATAATATAATGCATGAAACATATATTCCAATATTGTAAATTTCTTACCTGTTGGAGCTTGGTATCCGTTGTAGTATCCATTTAAGTAACCAGATCCTGATACAACATTACCAGGATATGGGATAGTTTTATTTAAATCAACTAATCCCATTTCAGCAAGCCTTAATAAATAAAGAACAACGCTTGTTTTTACAATACATGCTCCATTATATGTTTGCCCCGCATTATAACTAAATGTAGTGCCAGTATTTATATCTTCTAATTTGAAAGATACATTTGATGAATTAAAATTATTAATGGCACTCATAAGATTATTTTTAATATCAGCAGGTATACTATAATTTGGATCTGAGCAGTAAATACCAGTAGATGCTATTTCTGCAGCATCATAATCAGTAGTGCCATCTGAAGGAACAGTTTCTTTATAAGTGTTTTCTACTGAAGGGCTACTACTTTCCTCCTTAAAAGTTTCAATATATTCATTACTAATATCATTTTTTATTATAGCTTCTTTTGGATTTTTTGCACATGATGCCAAACCTAAAACAGAGGCTAAACTTAGTGCAAGTGAAACAAATTTTTTTGTCTTCATAATTTTCCTTTCTTTTTGTTGATACATATTCTATATTATTTTTAACAATTGTCAATATAATTCTAAAAAAAAATAGATTTTTTATATATTATGTTTTATAATGATATATATGCGAGGTATTATATGAAAATAAAAGATATATATGTTGATTATAAAAAATTACTAGGTACACAAGTAGATATAAATGGGTGGATTAAAAATCATAGAAAACAAAAAGAATTTGGTTTTATTGATTTTTATGATGGTACATGTTTTAAATCTGTACAAATTGTATATGATAATAAATTAAATACTTTTGAGGATATACAAAAATATAAAGTTGGCTCTTGTCTTGAAATAAAAGGAGAAATTGTAGAGTCTCCTAAAGATGGTCAAGAATTTGAAATTAAATTGCTTGAATCTAAACTTCTTGGGGATTGTCCAGATGATTACCCAATACAACCAAAAAAACACTCAATGGAGTTTTTAAGAGAACAAGCGTATTTAAGAGCAAGAACAAATACTTTTCAAGCAGTATTTAGATTAAGAAGTGTAGCAGCTCATGCAATACACACTTTTTTCCAAGAAAAAGGTTTTGTTTATGTAAATACTCCAATATTAAGTGAAAGTGATTGTGAAGGAGCAGGAGAAGTGTTTCAAGTTACATCATTAGATTTAAATAAACTACCAAAAGATAAAGAAAATAGTATCGATTATAGTAAAGATTTCTTTGGAAAAAAGGTTGG
>CAYNHX010000063.1:0-4711 GCA_964397275.1 uncultured Muribaculaceae bacterium
AATCATCAAATATTCCGATATAACCCTTATTTTGCATTTTTAAAAATATATTTTCGTTGCTTATTTCTCCATCGTCTAAATCTTCTTCTATTTCATTTTTGCATTCATCAAATTTATTTTGAAAATCGTTAAGGGGTATTTTTAAATCAATATTGTAAATATAATCATATTGACCAAAATTATCATCCCCACTGTCTTTTACTTTTATTGTGTTCATATTTTTATTTTTAATTTATTATTTTTTAAATATTATTAAGCCATTAAACAGAATGAGCAAATCAAAATAAATTTAATGGCTCGTAATACTCAAAATTTTATAAAAATACTAATTGTTCGCCTTTTGTTTCCATTTCTAAATGGTTTACTGCTACCAATTCATCATCTTGCTTGTTTTCTTCTCCAATCTTTTCAACTTGTAAATAGTAGAATACATTTATAGTTTTATAACCTGCCTTTGTGTTTCCTTCTTTATCTGTGTATTTGATAAAGATACTAGATTTTAAAGCCTTTTCGCCCTTCTTAACTTGAAAACCTCTTTCTTTCCAACCATTGAAAGTAAAACAATTTTCTTTTGGATCGTATTTCCTAGCCTCCTCTGTTCCGTATTTATCCAAAATTTGCTTCAATACTAACGATTTTGTTTGTTGTGAGTTTTTGTAAATGGATGTTGTAAATTTCATATTTTTATTGTTTATTATTTATTAGATATTATATATTAGATATTAGATATTATATAAAGCACCTAATCTAAACCAAGCCGTGATGGCTAATATTGAAATACTAACCATTACAAAAATTGAAACTTGTATTTCCTCTTTTAAATTTTTATTCATATTATTAATATGTTTATTATATTATTTAATAACAAAGCCCCTATTTATACAAAATCAGTAAAAAACCAATTTAGATAAACAGGGGCTAAAAGTGAATCTATTATATAGCCCCCTAACTTGCTATATGTTTATTTGTTATTTCACTATACATAATAGCATAACAATAAAAAAAGGTCAATAGTAAATAATATGAGTTATCCACAGGGTAGCCAAAAACCCTATTGATACTATATAAAAGGAGTGATATAATATTTATAAAGATATAAAAAAATAGTTCTCAAAAAATAATACAAAAATATAAAGCAATAAAAAACGGTAAATAATTATTAAAACACTTTATTGACAAAATGTAAAGTTTCGGTAAAAGTATAAAAAAACCTTATGGAATAAAGTAGAGTATAAGTAGATATATACAAAGAATATATAAATCTTACTACAAAGCGAGTATAAAGTGTCGCAAAATATAGAATAGCACTAATACAAGTGTTATTTTTTATTTGGTCAAATTTCGGTAAAACAAAATTAATCTATTAGTTAATCATCATCTAGATAATAATATATATAAAAGTATATATAACCTAATAAAGAATTAATAAAATGGAATAAATTGAAATGGAAATAATAGGGAAAAAACACAAAACAGATAGGTTAGGATTAACAACTGGTTAGAGTTGTCAGCTAGTCAGAACACTAATAAATATTAGTTCAAACCAATTAACAAAATATATATTAACAATAAATAGCTAGAATTAGATAAAATAATAATAAACTAGTCGTAGAATATATCTTGTGCGACACGATACAATATAGAAAAGGCTTGTCCTTTACCTTAAACCGAATCCCTGTTTGTATGTATGAAATACATATACAAACACATTTCTATAATTAAAATAATCAATATAGTACCAGTACTATTGTTAAGGATGGAGGGTTTCCTTCCCCAAGAAAAAAGTATGTAATAAATAATTTCCCAAAGAAAAATCCTTATATAAAATATTCTCTAACATAAAACAAATTTGCATTAAATTAAAATTGTAGTATAATATTATTGTGGCTAGATTATTCAATTGGTACAACGCCAAAGTAGTGAACAACATTGATTTGAATGTGTGTATTGCAGAAGTACTTATAATCTTTATGATTATATCTCTATTTAAAACATCATATTTAACCGATAAATTAGTCCTGTATTGATTTAATAGACACTTTACCGTATGTTGGAATATACTACGGAAAGAAACAGAAATTAATAAATGGATAAGTTTTGAGGAAGAATTTGATTATAATTTATAAAGAAGTGTATTATGTACACCTATTTTAAATGATGTCTTTATAAGAATTGTATTAATTTTACAGTTATTTTATTATTTTAACCGGGTTTGCAGTTCTATAATTAAAATATCACGGAATAGTACCCCCTCAAAAAGAAGGGCTTTTTTATTTATTTGCATATTTTTTTTAAAAGTGGTATAATTTTATTGCAATACAAAAGTATTGTTATCCAAACTCTTTTTTTCTTCATTTTTTTGTTCAAGAAGCACTCTTTACAAAAGGGTGTTTTTTGTTTATAATTATATATGAATATATCCCTATAAAATAAACTACCTCCTTGTTTTATAGACCAAAAAAGGATATATGCCGAGAAATATCTGAAAAATGGTAAGTTCTTGACTTAAAACGGTTGGCTTTATTGCCGACTATTTTATTTTATTAAAGTTATCCACAGGTTATTATTTTACAGAATTAAAAAAAAGATTTATTCTTAAATTGATTTAATAATCTCCTGCTTTGATTGTTGAATTAAAAAATAGCTAAACTTTTCTTGCAGGAGATTTGTTTAGCTATTTTTATTTAGAAACTATTTTGGTTGTGAATGTTATATAGCAAAACATACGATACATTATTGTAAGAGTAAAAAAAAGAAAGCTATATAAAATATAACTTCCTAAGTGGTAACAAAATTTATCATACACATTGATAACTTGATATATACTATCATGTTTATTTAATTTTGTAAATAGTTATTTATTGGCTTATTTATGCACATAATTTGACATAATTAAAAAATATGTGTATAAATAAAGTAATATTTATTGCAGTCAATCTATCGCCCTATCGGTTGATGACACTCGGATAAATCCTTCGTGTTAATAATTAATTACAAATAAAATGAGTATTACAAATAAACAAAATTGGAATTTAATAGATAAAGTATTTGATAATTTTTTATTTAATATAAATTTTAAATCAATTAAAAATATGAAACCAGAAATAAAAAAAATATGTAATAAGTGTGGAAATGAATGTAAAATTGATGAAAAGCAGAGTAATGAGAATTGGAAAGTTTATGAAAATATAAAAAAATGTAATTGTGGTGGAAAATTTGAATTAACAATTATAAAAAAATAAATGAATATATTAATAACAAATAATCATCTACAAAATTTTGGTGGATCTGAAACATTTGTTTATTTTTTTTATAGGAAATTGAAAACAATGGGACATAATGTTGATATTTTTACACTAAATACTGGCGATTTTAGTAAGTATTTTTATGATGATTTAGTTAGTTTTCCTAAAAATAAGTATGATTTGATTTTAGTTAATCATAATACTTGTTTAAAATATTTATTGGAAAATAAAATTAAGGGTAAAAAGATTTTTACTTGTCATGGGGTTATACACGGATTGGAAAAACCTATTATGGGAGCTGATGTTTATGTTGGTATTTCAGAAGAAGTTTGTAATTATTTAACATCTTTAGGATTTGAAAACAATTATTTAATACGTAATGGCATTGATACAATTAAGTTTTCTCCCAATAATGAAATTTGTGAAGAACCTAAAAAGATTTTGGCTGCATGTCAAGGTAAAAAAGCAAGAGAAAAAATTAAAAATGTGTGTTATAATTTAGGTATAGAATATTTCGGAATTGAAGATCGTGTTTTTGATGTTGAAAATTTATATAATAAAGTTGATTTAGTTTTTGGGTTGGGTAGAACTGTAATGGAAGCAATGGCTTGTGGGAGAAATGTTATAGTTTATGACGAAAGAGATTATATGGAAACTGGGTATATAGATGGAATGATAACAGAAAAGAACGTTGTAGAAATAAGGAAAAATAATTTTAGTGGTCGCAGATTCAAATTTGAACCAACAGAAGAAAATTTAATTAAAGAAATAGAAAAATATAATAAAAAAAATAGTATATTTAACAGAGATTATATTATAAAAGAGAATGATATAATACAAAAAGTTATTGAATATTTAAAAATTTATAATGATTTAATAATTAAAAATAAATAAAAAAAATGGAAAAAAAGAAGATATTTACAAAAGAAGTTTGGGATGATGTAAAGGCTAAAAAAAATTTTACGGACAGCCAAATGTTAGAATATTTTGAAAAGGGTTTTCAAGATGAAGATAATATTAAAACATTTACTTGCAAAATATGCAAGAAAGATGTGAAATATGAAAATAGAAGTAGATTTGTTAAGGGTTGTTGTTTCAAATGTACTGGAAATAAGGGTGGTAAATTTTATAATGATTATTTTGAACTTAAAAAACAGAGAGAAAAAGCTAAATATTCAACACAATTCGGTGTTAAAATTGATAAATAATATTAAAAAATGGGAAGAAAATATATTGAGAAACAAAAACATAAGGCTAGAGTTCAAGAATTAAAACAAAAAAGAATTGAAAAAGATAAAAATAAAAATCAAGATTTGATTGATTATGGAATTGATACAATAAAAACATTAAATTTTAAATAATATGGAAAAAGATTGGATAGGAAATAAAAGTACAGCTTTTGTAACATTGGGAGCTAGTAATCATTCATTAGATAATAGAGAAGAAAATGATTATTATGCTACTGA
>CAYNHX010000064.1:0-4697 GCA_964397275.1 uncultured Muribaculaceae bacterium
TACAATAATAATTTATTTATGCTATGAAGATATAAGTGGATTCATATATAAATTATTAAATATTGATGTTAGTAAACTATCAAAAAATTATAGAATATTGACTATAGCATCTGGAGAGATATTATGTCTTTTAACATTAATAATTATATATAGAAAAGAGTTATTAACTGCTTTTAAAAAGCTAAGACAAAAGTTTGAAGAATATGCTTTTTTTGGTGGAAAAATATGGTTAATTGGTGCATTTATAATGAGTATGTCATCATATATAGTAGGAATTATTTTAAATAAACCTATATCTGATAATGAAAATGCAGTTAGAGAATTAATAAAGTTATTCCCTATGTATATGCTTTATTCAACTGTTATATTTGCACCAATAGTTGAAGAACTTGTTGCTAGAAAAGCTTTAAGAGATATCATTAAAAATGATATTCTATTCTTATTAATAAGTGGTTTATCATTTGGAATGCTTCATGTAATATTTACTTATGAAAGACCTCTTGATTTTCTATATGCAATACCGTATAGTGCTATGGGAACTGCCTTTGCATATATGTATCTAAAAACAAAAAATATTGCTCTTCCCATTTCAATACATATGATTCATAATGCAGCTCTTGTAATAATGCAAATAATTGGGGGATAATTATGGTAAAAACAAAAAAAGAAAACAAAAAACATAAAAAAACATTTTTATTACTTTTTGCTATAACAATAGGTGTATTATATTCAATGTTTGTTGGTACTTTGGGTATATTTATAAAAGAATATAATATTATTCATAAAAATTTATCTAACGATTTTTATGGTTTAAAAATTGTGCATATTACTGATTTGCATTATGGAGATTATGTAAATGAAAAATTTTTAGAAAGTCTTGTTGGTAAAATTAATACATACAAACCAGATATAGTAATATATACTGGAGATTTATATAAAAAGTTTTCGGCACCAGAACAAGATAAAAAAGTTACTCTTATTAATGCTTTATCTAAAATAGAATCAAAATATGGTAATTATTATGTTAAAGGTAATCATGATAGAAAAGGTTATGAGAATATTATGGATGCTGCTGGATTTTATAATTTAAATATTAAAAAAGAGATAATATATAGTAACAATAATAATAAAATATTATTGTTAAGTAGTACAAATGCAAGAAAATATTTAAATAATAATAAAGACTTCAACGGATATAAAATACTCGTAATGCATAAACCCGATGATATTATTGGTTTAAAATCATTTAATTTTGATTTAGCTCTTGCTGGTCATTCACACAATGGTCAAATAAATATACCTTATTTAAAACAAACATATATGCCTAGTGGCTGTAAAATATATAATAAACCGCATTATAAAGTTGATGATACAGATTTATATATATCAAGTGGTCTTGGTACATCTTTATTAAATTTAAGACTGTTTGCTCACCCATCATTTAACTTATATAGAATTACTAATAAATAAAAAGGACTAAGTCCTTTTTTAAATGTCTATTTCATCAATATATTTTTTTAACTTTTTAGCATCTTCTTTTAATATTATTTTTAATTGATTGTCTACTTCTACAATTCCTTGGGCTCCTAATTTTTGTATTCCGTTTTTATTTACAATACTTGTATCTTTAACTGTTACAATAAATCTTGATACACTAACTTCTATATTAATAATATTATTTTTGCCACCTAAATATTCAACTAGTTTATTTGCTTCTAAATAAAAGTCTTCTTTGCCCGCTTTCATAACAACAAGTGCTATTATAATAAGGACTATTGCAAGTATTAAATATTTAATAACTAAAAATGTCATATTTATCACCAAGTTCATTATATCAAAAAAAAATAATATTAACAAATATTATTTTATACTACCTAATTTTGGATATTTATATACTGCACCTTCTCTAGTTATCTGTAAGTTATCATCTTTTTGTAGAAAACAAATTTTATCAGGACTTATATGCTCTGGTTCTGGCATATTACTTTTAATATTTAATATTGTTTCTATTGATATTAATTCATATTGTTTTTTTATAAATTCTGCTTTTAATGCTAAATTACTTTTATCTTTTTTTCTTTTTTCTCTTATTATTTCTAATATTTCACTAATACCTTTACTCATAAATTTTAACTCGATTTCTGACATTTGAAGATATTTGTCAAAATCATAAATCCAATTAATTTTTTTAAAATACTCTATTTCCTTTTTATCAAAGAAATATACATACTTGTGCATATCATCTTCATGGATTTCTGGATATTCTTCTTTAACTTTTAATAATATTGATTCTGGCATATTATCATCAATATAGCATAGTATTGCAATTGAATCTACAGTTACCTTTACACATTTCTTTCCTTTTTCTTTTTTAAATACTTTCATAACTTTTTCCTCCTTAAAATTATTATATCATAAAATAAAAATATATAATATTAATGCAAAAAGAGATTATATAATTAATCCCTTTTTATTTTTCTTTGGTGGAGCTTCTCGGTGCAAGCGAGACACTCTAGCCAGCTGAGCTAAAGCCCCAAAATGCACCTGAACCCAGATGCATAAATAATATATCAAAAAGTCAGTAAAAAAGCAAGTTTATTCATCATAGTCATCTAAAAAATTATATTTTTTATTATCTTTATTATACCCAATAATTGCATTTAAGTTAATATTTGATATACTGCTGAATATATTTTTATCTATATATTTGTTATCTTTTCTAAGTTTTTCTAGCATTTCTTTTATTTCTTTTCTTTTAGATATGTTTTCATTATTATTTATTTCTTCAGTGTATTTACATGCACAGTCAATAAACTGTAAATCATTTGTATTTGCCCATGATTTAATATCTTTTTCTCTTATTAAATACATTGGTCTTATTAATTCCATTCCTTTAAAATTCTTGCTTTTTAATTTAGGCAACATTGTCTTTATTTCACCAGCATACAATATATTTAATAATATTGTCTCAATAACATCATCAAAATGATGACCAAGTGCTATTTTATTACATCCTAGATTCTTTGCTATATTATATAGATGACCTCTTCTCATTCTTGCACATAAATAACAAGGGATTTCTTTGCTTATTTTATTTGTAACATTAAATATATCGGTATTAAATCTTTCTATATTAATATTTAATTTTTTTATATTTAAATCAATTAGCTCTAGTGTCTTTTTATTATAACCTGGATCCATTAGTATGTATTTTACATTAAACTTTATTTTACTATGTTTATGTAATTCTTCAATACATTTTGCCATCAAAGATGAATCTTTGCCTCCTGATATACATACTGCTATAGTATCATTATCATTAATTAGTTTATAGTCTTTTATTGCTTTGATAAATTTAGACCATATTTCTTTTCTATACTTTTTTATTATACTTTTTTCTATATCTTTATTTTCCATAATATTACCTATCTACTCAATACCTTTTGTTGCTTCTTTAATAAACTTTCTACTTTTTCTTTATCTGTAGGAAAATAATATATATGGTAATATTTAAAATATTCATTTAAAAAATCTTCAATACCTTTTATTACTTCGTTTTTATATTTATAATAAATAGATTTTTTTTCTTTAAATATTTCATCTAATAAATTAAGTATTATACTTGTATCAAACTTATCAGCTTTTCTAAACATTTCATCAAGCTTTTCTCTCATAACTTTTCTATAAGAACTTGTTATATCATTTGCAATAATATTATTATTTATTGCCCTTATAAATGAATTGGTTAAATCATTGTATTCTAAATGATTACCATGACAATCAAGTACAACTTTATTATTCTTTTTATGCACTAATTCTATTTCTATTGGCCTTGCTAAATAACTGTTTGGTATTTCTTTAACTCTATTTGATATTATCTTATTATATGGATCAATTATTGGAGAAAAAATTGGTATACCTTTTAATGTGAATGTTGGTATAGAACCTACAATAATAATAATATCTTCACCTTTTTTATATAACTCAGACAATATTTTTGAAAGATTAATCATTTCTAGTTTTAAATGATCTCTTGTTTTAAAAAGACTTCCTCCACGAAATATAGTATCCATTAGTTCACCAGTGCATCCATTAAGTATGACTATATTTTTAGTATTAGGATTACTATTTTCTATTATACTATTAATAGTAATATCTTTATCTTCTTCTTGTATTTTATAAGATTTTTCATATACATCTTTTTTAACAGAAGATATTGGTATTACTCCTTCTTTTCTATATCTAATTACATCAGCAAAATAAAAATCTCTTTTTAAGTCTACTGCTTTTTCAAATCTTAATTCTTTAGATAATACTTCTTTTACATATTCAATATTTCTATCTTTACATATATTATCCAATATTATTTCATTACTATTATTAGTAGGTGTTGCAAAATTATAATTATGAGTTTCTATTCCTCTATTATTTAATATCTTTTTTAATGCTTCTTTTTGATCAAAAAAAGGTGCAATAAAATCACTCATTGAATATCCAGCAGATAATGAGTTTCCTATTACAATAAAATTAATATTATTTATATTTAAAGTCTTTGCTATTTCTGATAATCTAATTGCTTGTTTTTTTGTAATACGATAATCTTTGGTATTGTTTTTCCAAGTATAAGAATAACTGTTTTGTCTCATTTTAGTTATTGTGTAACAACTGGATTGAATTAAATATTCTTTTTTACTATC
>CAYNHX010000065.1:0-4406 GCA_964397275.1 uncultured Muribaculaceae bacterium
ACTGCTGATAATGTTATAAGAGTAACATACGTAATATAATTATTTAATTAAACATTAATTTAACTTTATGCCTAAAATTACAAGCAATGCACAAGTTTTTGATGTTGATGTTTTCAAAACATCTACTGAAAGATTAAATGAACTTGGAGCATTAGCAATAGATAAAAATGGAAATTGTTACAGATATGTTAAGGCTGGTGCTACAAATATTGTAGTAGGAAAATTACAAAATGCTCCTGCTTCTGTTGCTCACCATGAAAACTTAACTGTTGCAACTGCTGCTGCTGGTTCAACATCTTTAACAGTAACTCTTGGAGCTACTGCTGTAACTGCTAATCAATACGCTGGTGGTAAAATCACTATCGTTGCAGGAACTGGTGTAGGATATACTTACACAATAGCATCTCATCCTGCTGCTGATGGTGCTGCTACATTAGTTGTAACATTAGATTCTGCTGAATCTGTACAAGTTGCAACTAATGTTTCTGATTCAAAAGCTACATTAACACCTAACGCTTATAATGGAATTATTTTACACGAATCTGGAACAGAAGATTCTTATTCTGTTGGAGTTTCAATAATGCCAATAACTGCTGGTGAATACGGTTGGTTATTAACTAAAGGTGCTGTTGCAGTATTAAATGGTACTAATGCTCCTGTTATTGGTAGAGCTGTAATAGCCTCTGAAACAATAGATGGTGCTGTTGATACAGAAACATCAACAGGTACTGATGCTAATAGAGTTGGAGTTGGAATCGTAACAGGTTCTGCTACACAATATAGACCAGTATTCATAAATCTTGAAAAATAAAAGATTTTTATACCATACCGGGATTTTCTCGGTATGGTAAATAAAGTTTTTTATAAACTTCTAAAAAATAACATAATAAGTATGGAAAATAAAAAAATCGTGTTAGAGGACTATATGTCAGAACCAGTTTATTTAATAAATATTACTGAAAAAGATGTATCACTTGAATTTGAAAAGAGTGTGATTTCTTTAAAAGCAGGTGCAAAATATATGCTTGAAAGAGGTAAAGCTCAAATTTTAGCAACACAAATGGCTAATATAATATTTGATGGAAAAATAAGTGGTAAATGTGATGAATTAGGTAACCCATTACATCCAAAAATGAAAGAATTTTTTGATAATTGTATAAAAGGTATAAACAATGAGCAATCAATGTCAGAATTAGGAATACAAGAAGTTAAATCAGAAAAAGAAGAAGATTTTGAAGAATTAAAAGATATAGATGCTAAAAATAAATATACACTTGATGGAGTTTCTTATCCTAATGTAGGAGCTTATGCAGCTGCTTGTAGAAAAAAGAAAAAAGAAGATGCTTTAAGAGAAGCACAAGAAAAAGAAAAAGCAATGGAAGAAAATAAATCAGAAGAAGAAAAATTAAAAGAAACAATATCTAAAAAAGAAAAAAAGTCAGAATCCGAAGATGATTTTGAAGAAAAACCAGAAGAAGAAAATGACGAGGAGTAATCCTCGTTCTTTTTTAATAAATAACAATAATATATGTCAAGATTTGAATTATTAGAAAAAATTGATCCAAATTCTGTTATAAGGAACTATGACGAAGAAATACAAAAAAGATTAAATAGGATAATAGAATTGCAAGAAAACCAAAAAATAATTAATAAATCATATAATGATTTTATTACAGAAAAAAATCAAGAAGTTGAAAAATTAAGAAAAGAAATATCTGGACTTGAAAATTCTAAAAATAATATAGAAAATAATATAAAGCAGCAAAAAGAAGATATAGAAAAAAGACAGAAAGATATAAACAAAAAAACTAATGAACTAAATTTAAAAGAAAAAGAAATTTTAAAATTAGAAAAAGAAACAAATAATAAATTAAAACTTATAGAAGAACAAATAAAGATTAAAAAACTAAGAGAACAAGATTTAGAAGTAGTAATTTCTATATTAGAATCGTCTTATAAAAATCATAAAAAAAATATATCAATATTACAAATAAAACTTGACAAATTGTCAAAAAATATTGATGAGTTAGAAAACATAAAAGAACAGTTATCTGATGAAAATAAAAAAATATCAGAAAAAAATAAAAGTGATATGAGTGTATTTAAAACGTATTTGCAATATTGTAAAGATAATGGATTATTTATTAGGGAATTTCAGTTGTTAAATTCTAAAAAAAGTGTTAGAATAAATGTAGAAAATATACAGAAAATTATTAAAGATAAGGAAGATAATTTAAAAGAACGAGAGCTTAATTTAGAGAATAATTTTGAAAATTTAAAGATTAAGGAAAACGATTTAAAGAAAGAAAAAGATATATTTCAAAAACAGAAAGATAAATTGAATCAAGATAGAAATATATTTTTAGAACAAATACAAAAAGCAAAAGAGCAAGGAATAATAATTAAATTATAATTATATGTTAAAACAATTTATAGATGATAATAATAACCCAATAAGTGTTTTTGCAGAAAGTGATACACAAGTTGTAGATGGAACATCAGCATCAGCACAAAGCAAAGCAATTACGACTGGTAGAAATGAAAATTTAGTTAGAATAGCTACATTAGACAAAAATGTAAATATAGATTTTGGAACTAATCCAAAAGCTACTGCTTCAACAATGATTTTACCTTTGGGAACAGTTGAATTTTTTAAAGTTTATGATGGTTATAAAATAGCAGTTTTGGGTGGAAAAATATCAATAACATTAATGCAATAATATGAGTTTAGTAAATGCACAAATAGATGAAAATTACAATGAAACACTATGTGCTGTTGGAGTGGGTAGTGACATTGTATTTCCTTTATTGGTTGATTCAATTACAGGAGAATTATTGTGTGAAATGGATAATGGAGATGTTATAGCTCCAAATCCAGAATTGGAAAATGTAAAATATGATGAAAATTACAATAATACAGAATTTGCTTATGATGAAGATAATGATGTTGTAAGACCTTTATTATGTGGTACTCCAATGAATGGAACAGAAGAATTACCAAATGCTTTATTGTGTGATGCAATAGAGGTTGGTGTTTAAATATTTAATTAAAAAATATGTCAAATGAAAACGCAAAAATTGATGACAATTACAAAAAATCACTAACAGCAGTTAGCGATGATGCTTTAAGGGAAATTAAAAAACTTTTAGTTGATCCAATTACAGGAAGATTAAAAGTTCAAATAACAGGTGCTAATAAATCTAAAAAGCAAGAAGTATTTAATGAAACTGGTGGGACATTATCTCAAAATAGATTTGTAAAAGTAATAGGTGATAACAATTTATATTTAATTCCAAACGTAGATTATGTTTCTTCTTTAAATGATATTCCAGTTGGATTTTTAACAGTTGATTTTTTGGATGGAAGTAGAGCAGAACCTTTAATAAGAGGTAGAGTTGAAATTGCAGGTTTTGATACTTCAACAGCAAATATAGGTGATCCTGTATATTCTGACGAAAATGGAAATCCAACATTATTTCCAACAGGTTTGGAAGTAGGACAAGTTTTAACACCAGCAACTAATGGTGTCGTTTTTATTAATTTAGGAGCTAAAACTGATATAGTTGAAAAAATGACTACTGCAACAGACCCTGCAATAGACGCAGCAGTAACTCAAACAATAGTAGATCATTTTATTGGTGTTATTATAACTCTTACAACGACAGGAAACTCACAAACAATAGCAAGTCCAACATTAACAACAAAAATAGGTAAAAAATTTACAGTTGTAAATGACGATACTTCAACAAATTCAATAGTTGTGAATGGACAAACAATAGAAATAGGAGAAGCAACAACTTTTATGTGGGATGGAAGTGCTTGGATTTATGTTGATATAAATGAAAATTTATTTGAAATAGCAGGAAGTGTTATCAGACCAATTACAGATGGAAACGATTTAGATATGAGGACTGGGACAATAACAACTCCAACATTATACGCAAATACTATAAATGAAAAAACATTAAATTCTGGCGTAACAGTTGATGGTGTATTAATAAAAGATGGTGAAGTTGATGGCAGAGATATTAGTGTTGATGGTAGTGCTTTAGATAGCCATATATCAAATAATTTAAATCCTCATAGTGTTACTGCAGCTCAAGTAAATTTAGAAAACGTAACAAATGAAAGTAAAACTACAATGTTTACTAATCCTACATTTACAGGACATGTAACTGTTCCAACTCCTACTGATGGAACTGATGCCGTAACAAAAAATTATACTGATGGACTTGTTGTAGGTTTATGGGATGATAGAGGTTCTTATGATGCTTCTGGAAACTCTTATCCTTCAACTGGTGGTTCTGGAACTGCTGGTGCAATATTAAAAGGTGATATTTGGACTATTTCTGTTGCTGGAACTTTAGGAGGTGTTGCTGTAAACATAGGTGATACTGTTAGAGCT
>CAYNHX010000066.1:0-4287 GCA_964397275.1 uncultured Muribaculaceae bacterium
GTGGAACTTTCACAGCCTCGGAAACCAGTATAAGCTGCTTTCGAATGGCAGCTATCTGGGCATCGGTGGAAATCTTACTGGTGACATTCTTACCGATACCAAGATCATTGATTTTCTTCGTCTGAGCCTCAGAAAGGGTCATGCAAACCCCGCCTCCTGCGCTTCAAGGTCTTGCGCTAACTGCAGGATAGCAGCTTGGGCAGCATCGAGGTATAGCTCGACCGCCTCAAGACCGGGGCTAATCTCGGGCGGCAGATCGACGTTTATCCGGAAGAACCGTAAGCGTGGGTGTCCGTAGAGAAGATGTTATCATAATCACTCATCTCCTCATCAGGGGCTGTTTCTGCCGTGGAAACTTCTGCTAAGAGACTTTCAGCCAAATCAAGGTAGAATTTGACCGTGCTTGTGTAATCGATAGTCAGCGGCCCTATCTTCTTATTAGCCAATAAACTGAACTTTGAAGCCAATCCCTTAGCCAATTTGGCCGCTGCAAGGTGTTTATCATCGTTGTTCAGCGTGAGAACGGAATTGATCTCCATATCCGAAAGAAGGAGGTCTTCAAGGTCCGTATCCTGGAGAGTAAACCTAATCCAGTCCTTGCTATCGCTCAAATCACCATCATAAGAACCATCGATCATAAAAAACCTCAATTGAACGGCATTCTAATTATGCAGCGGCGGGTCATTCCGGTTATCGCTTCGGTATATGTGACCACTATCCACGCTTTTGAACAACACGCATAACTTGAGGAGTTGTATCCTCGTAGCTTGATACGCATCCGAAGCAGTGCTATATCTTCCCAGGTCCAGGGAGAACTAGTGTGAGGATTTGTATCTAGCGATTTGGAGTAGTCAGTCCAGGTAGTGGTAAGTTTGTTGTATGTGCCGTTCTCAAAATACATACTGAGGGCCTCATGCCAAGTCACCATATATGGGCCGCCGTAACAGTTTGTAGTCCCAACCCTTTTCATTCTTGTGTATATTGAGACATTGCTAATCGTCCCGCTAACCCCTGCCGAATCTAAACTATAATCGTCTGAATGGTTTGCCTTTCTCGATTCTTTCAAGTACGTGGCGTCATCAGAATCTTTCAGAGTGTTTATCCTTGAAAGCCCACCGACAACGGATTCAATATCAGCGGATATCTCCGAGGCAGCATAAAGCGTTAATTCGGTCGTTTTACCGCCTCCGAATGATAAGGAAGAAATCTATCACTGTTGCCGCGTCGTTGGCTTCAATCTCCGCGCCTATCCAGTCGCCTTTTGATATGGCCACGGTCCAGCCCGTTAATGTAGTGCTTTGGGTTTTAGCTGCGCTGCTTGTGGCTGGTTTCGCGCTTGCGGTGATGGTATCCGCATTGGTCGGCGGATAGTTAGCATCAACGTCTTTCCAAACATCCATAGTGACCGTAGCAGCCTGATCCAGGGCGATTCTCCATCCTACTATCTCATAATCCCTTTCAGCCATGTAGAAGCCCGGAATAGCCTCCGCCGACACCGTTTCAGAGCCATCACCAGCCGGGAAATGGAGAGGGATAGGCTCATCAAAGACAGCATCTTTGTAGTACCAGGGAGGTATCCCATCTCCTTCAGCCACTACTAGACAGTCAAAATAAACTATGTCTCCTGAAGTCTCAGATCCTAACTTCAAAACTACATCTGTAGCCGACGAGTCGGTTGTAAATGTCCCGGATACATATTCGCCACTGGTCGAAGTTGATGTTATTGATAGGTCGCTGCTTCCTCCGGTGGTCCAGGCTTTAGCCGTATCTCCTGATGTGGCTTTCATCCAAAGCCGTACCGTGTATTTGGTGGACTTCTTGAGGCCTTTAAGGGTCTGGCTGACTCCTTCATTGCTAGATCCGCCCGATGTGACCTTCAAAGCGTGATTATCGTTATAACCGTCTTCAATCCCGGTATCCTGGGCTATGGCGGTCGGTGATCCTATCTTCGGCCAGCCCAGGGGCTCGTCAGCATCCAAAAAGTACGCAAAGCTACTATTCCAGGCCAAATTATGAGGATGCTGGAGGAAGTTAGACCTCTGGACCTTTTTGTAGCCTGTGGCCGAGACATCATAGACGGCCAGGAAGTCACCACCTACGACGGCAGCAAGCTCAGACAGCCCATTGAAATTATCATCAGCCGCTTGAGTATGCTTCTTGCTCACGGCATCTTGGATATCAGAATCACATTGCTCAGTCTGGATTATAGTAGCCGACATTTATTTTTCCTCAGTTATTATCAAAAATAATTGATATCAAGGCCTTAAGCCTTGATATATGCTACCTGGATGATATCACCAGTCAGAGGTCCCGTGGTAAAGGTGATAGTCCCGCTTCCTGGCGTGGCTACGTAGTCATTGCCCGCACCCTCTAGCTGGAGGATACCATTCCTAAATACTTGCTCCGATCCGGTGACGAAGGCATAATCTACCGTAAATTCGGTGAGAACGCCGTTCGGAGTCTCGTTGACTACCTCCCGAGCTATATAGTTGGCTTTGAGTAGGGCATAGGTCGCATTTAGCTGCAGTTCATTGCCACTCAGCGAAAGACCGCCGTTAGACTTGAGATCGAGCTGGATAGCACCTCCAGAGAACTCCAGGCCTCCAGTAGCCGCGAGGTTCACCTGGATGTTATTGGA
The DNA here is from genome assembly GCA_964397275.1 of uncultured Muribaculaceae bacterium. Classification (GTDB taxonomy): domain Bacteria; phylum Bacillota_I; class Bacilli_A; order RF39; family UBA660; genus DAOOPL01. The sequence continues at coordinate 2,639 of CAYNHX010000066.1, forward strand.
TGACTCCGTAAGTCCCGCAGCAGTATCTATGATGTCCGTAACATCTACCAGGACTCCGGTAGCGCCCCGGCTCAGACCATCACCGACTTTAACCCGAAGCGCGCCGGAATTGAACTCCAGTCCAGGGTTAGAATCGAGATTGATCCTGATGTTATTGGTGTCCTCGGTCAAGCCATACGAGGTGTCAATGAAATCGGTAACATCTACAGCTATTGTATCAGCATTGGAGACTATGCCATCCCCGGCCCCCACGTTTATCGTGTTCCCGGATTTGGTGAGGCCATCTCCTGCCACCACATCAGCAGCGCCGGAGAATTGAGAGAAAGTAAGTTCCGTAGTGTCCAGGACGATAGGAGCATCCGTAGTTAGGACAAATTGAGTATCGGCGAGAGTATTGCCCTCGGAGATGAAGCAATGAGCCCCCGGAGAGATATCATCCGAAGAATCGAAATCGTCCGCCCTCTCAAGTATAAACGGACTTCCGGCATCTCCGGTATCAATGACCACATAGATACCATTCTCTTCTTCCGTGGTCTGGTCCTTGACGAGTACCCTATCCCCTTCAGCTACAGCCACTCCATCCAGGGACAGAGCACCGTTTGAGCCCGCCGTAATCCTCTGGGTGCCTCCATTGTAGGTACCGCCAAGATCTCCCGTTGCAGCGAGTCTCACGGATTCCTTGGGGTCCAGGCCCTGGGCCTTTTGGTCTACGTATTGCTTATTGGCGGCATCGGCATCTTCAGTAGGTGCGGAGACTCCGGTAATCTTGTGGCTGTTCATGCTCAGAGCAGCCGCCATAGCTACCGTACCGTCATTTAGGACCATCTTCGACCCGTCAGCCAGCTTTGAAGTTGCTATAGCGGCGGAAGCGTCGATAGAGTCATTAGTGATCCCCTCTATCTGATTTCCCTTTACTTTAGTATTACTCAAATTTAACTCCCTAAAATTCTATAATCCACTCTCAGAGTGTCCGTTGAAGATGGAGCGAACAACATCTCAAAGGTATTCGGGTTACTCTCCAGGTAATCATCGCCCCTGGTGAGCCTTACTCCGTTCAAGTAAACGGCAAGGCTATAAGATTCATAATTGTTTGCGGTCTGGAACGACCTGTTTACACCGTTTTTCTGCCCCGCCGGGACTTCTCCATAGAGAAGATAGATTTCATCGTCTGCACCGGCTAAAACACTCCAATAAGCAGTATAGAGGTCTGGCCTTTTCCCCTGGTTTGGTAATTTGCAGATATACGACGTTTTCAGGTATCTACAGGCATCGTTGGGGTTATATCCCGCTGATACGCTCCAGGCATCTTTCCAGGCGATTGAAACGCTTCTTACAGGGTGCCGAGTAACCACAATACGGTCAACCGGGGCGGATAGTTCAACCCCCCTGGTCGTGTCTTGAACGTAAACATCCGTCATGCTCCCACTCGGCTATTTAATCTCAGGTAGCATTTAGCCAGGACTTCTACGACCCCATCGGTGTACGTTGCCACTACCTCGAAGGGATACAGGCCGCTTCCCAGGCTCTCCGTCAGTTCCGAGGATAGCCGGATCTCAAAAGTACCGCTTTCATCGTCACGGTCGATTGAATAGCCCTCGCTCTCCTCCGTGACCATCTCCGAACCGTTGGCGAGGTTAAACGAGATCTCC
>CAYNHX010000067.1:0-4282 GCA_964397275.1 uncultured Muribaculaceae bacterium
GTGTTGCTCTTAATGAATTTACTCTGTATCCAACAGAAATTATAGCATCTAAATTATAAAATTCAACATTTCTTTTAACATTTCTAGTTCCCTCTTTTTGAACTAATTCCATTTTGGAATAAGTTGAATTTTTATCTAATTCTTTCTCATTATATATATTTATAAGATGCTTTGCTATTGCAGGTTGTTCAACATCAAATAATTCTGCCATAGCTTTTTGTGTCATCCATAAAGTCTCATTTTCATACTTTACTTGGATTCCCTTACCTTTTTCTTGAATTTTAAATGTTATAAATTCTTCGACACTACTTCTTATCATTAAATCTTTAGACATTACTTATCATCTCCTTGCTTTTTTTATTATATATACTTATATTTTTTTGCTTCCCTTAATTAAAATTTTTTATTAAATGATTTAAACTCGTAAATATTATACCATAGAAAAAGTAGATTTTATATCTACCTTTATTATTCTACAATAACCTTTCCGTCTAAATTACATATATAACATTCTGGTAATTTAGATTTAATATGTTCTAATTTATTAGCATCATTTTCAACTAGTCTGCCTACAAATACACCCTCTATTAATTTTGCTGGTAATCCAAACATAATAGCAGATTCTCTATCTGTTGTTGTGGCATTTTTATTTTCTCTTTCTTTAAAAAAGTTTTCTACATATCTATAATCTAAAAATTGTTGAACTGTTCCCTTATCAAATCCAATATTCCATACATCCGCTTTTGCAAGTTCATTTGCATACTCGCTTTCCATGTTTAATATAAATGCTATTTGTCTTTTGTTAGACACAAGACTTGGAATGAATCTTATTTCTTTTGTTTGATCACCCCAGTACATCCATATATTATCATCATTGTTAATTTCTTCGGTTACTTCATCAAATTTATGATATGGAATTAATTTTGATATTGTTTTTGATTCTGGACCTCTACCAATAGAATATGATATTGTAAACCCACTATATTCATTAATATATTCTTTCAAAGTACAATCTTTTTTAATGTTCCACATACCAACACTATTACATATTTTATTTGGTCTTGATTTTGTAGTAAAATCTGTTGATATAAAACCATTTTTAACTACATAATCAAAGGCCTTAATTTGCCCATCTATACCATGTAAAAAAGTTCCTTTTTTTAATTTTACCTCGTCTCCTACTTTATATTTTCTTTTTTCTATTATAATATCTGCTTTATAAAATAAATTAATTTGATTAATAACTATTTCCTGTGCTTTTCCATTTAGTATTTCTTTTACTAATTTTATATATTTTTCTTTTTCTTTCATATATTAAGTCTCCTTTTTATAAAATTAATGTTTTAATATTTGCTCATGACAAACTTTATCTATTTCTTCTTTAATATCATCAGTTGCATAATATGGCACATGTTCACAATCATATATTTCAAATCTGACATTTATACCCGATTCTTTATATAATTCTTGAATTTTTTCTAATCGATCTTTATTAGATATCTTGCCAATATATTTATACATTTGTTTTAATTCATCACTACTAATAATACTTGGATAATCAGGTATCAATATACCACTATCTTTATCTTCTTTTGAAGAAAAAGGATCATTAATATCATTTTTACCCATGTAGTAGAACTGTCTAACTTTTTTAAATTCAGCCATATTAATATTTATATCATCACCCAATAATTCTTTTAGATTACCAATACCTACTGGCCACAATAATTTTTCATCTTTAATATATTCTATTGGAAGTGTTAAAGCTCCACTTATTCCCCCACCAATACATAATTTAATGATTTTTGGGTGTAATAGAGTAAATCTATTAGCAAATTTTGCTGATGCAGAAAAACCATCAATAATTATTTTATTATCAATATTTATGTTTTCTGCTTTTAATATATCCTTAGCATTACTTATCATGTTTATTAGCTGTAGATCCACTCTTAATAATTTATTTTCTATTAATCCCTTGGTATTAATATTTAAACTATTAGACGATAACATTTGATTATATATTGTTTCTTCTCCATTATTCCATCTTGGAAAAAGAGGATATAATAATGGCATACCAAAATCTGTAGCAATAGAATATATAGGTAAAAGAGGATTTGTGGCTTCTTTATAAACCTCTTTAATTGCTTCATCAATATCTTTATTGCTTTTATTGGAATTACTTCCTTCTACAATTAATGTTGTATTTTTTGATATAGAATTCGGTATATATAAAACATAACCAAAACTAAATTGGTTTTCAATTGGTTCAATAATAAATAACTGACCTGATATATTACGTTTTAAAAATGGACCTATTTGTATTTTATTCATACTATCTCCATATATAATATTAAAAATTATATTCTTTTATTTCTTTTTCACTCTTTTAAATAATTCGTTTGTTTTTTTTATATATTCTTTTCTTTTTTCTAATTTATCTGGATGATGCGCTAAAGCATCACATCTTTGAATTTCATATCTTTTTAATTGTAAGTCATAATTATCAGTAACATCTTTTTCAGAAATGATAATATCATGATTTTCAATTAAATAACATATTTTAGATATATAATCTTTTCCAAAACCAATTCTATTTAATATTATTTTTGTAATCTCTGAAGAGGTCTTTGCATGATCTTTATAGTGCCTTATCTCTCCTTCTGTATAAGAAATTGGTTTTCCAATATCGTGTAAAAGCAAAGTTAATCTAGTATCAAAATCACATTCAGATAAACTTAAAGCATACAATGTGTGATTCCAAACATCTAAATGATGATGCGGATGCTTATGCTCAAATCCAATCATAGCTTCTATTTCTGGTATGTATTCAATTAAAATGTTAAAATTTGTGTTTATTGAATCAACAATATTGTTATCAGTTAAAATATCTTTTAGTAATTGTATTGTTTTATTTTTCATGGTGTTTCTCCAAACATTTTTACTAATATTATATTCTTATATAAAACTTCTTACTTGTTCATACAAAAATATTATATCATAAAAAAAGTAGATTTTATATCCACTCTATAAACTTATAATTATTTAATATAAAAATATTTCTATTACTATAGTAATGATGTAAACTTATCAAACTTCATACTAATAATACTAGGATTCTTTAAAACTAATGTTTTTATTGCTTCATTAGAATAATTTTTTTCTTTTAGATAATTAATTATTTTATTTAGTTCAACTGGACTTATAGTATATGCTTTTGGATTAGTCTTTACAAGCATTATTAATGACTCATAATCTATATTTAGATCATCGTAAATACTATCTACTGCTTCTAACCTGTTATTCTTTTCTGTTAGCATAAATGGATTACTATTAACTATACTAATAATATCTTCTTTTGGTATATACTTTTCTTCTAAAAAAGCAATATTTTTCTTTACCTCACTCAAATCAGTATTAAACATTTCTTGATTTTCTTTTTCTATTTTATCTAATTCTATAGCACTAAATCCATAATCATGTAAGTACTCATATACTTCATCTCTCATATTATGCCGCCTTTCCTTTATTTTTTTGTATGTCTATATCATAATTTATATATTCTTCATAATTAATAGCATAAGCTTTTTCCATAATTATATTATATATTTCTCTTAGACTTTCATATTCTGAATCATGTAAATACTTTAGCTGTTCTTTATTTAATGCAGTTGTGAATTTATTACGCCCCTTTTCAATTACTTGAATACTATTTCTAAAATTACCTAGTTTTTTTTCTTTTTCTATGCCAATTATGCTTGGTAATTTACCCTTATTTTCTTTTATAAAATCTACAAATGCTTTAAATTTATCTGCAACACATAAATTGATGCCGATAATAAATTTATTAAACTCCTCTATAGATGGATTTTTAATAGCTAAAATGTTTGGAATATTGTTGTTATTTATATCTTGAAAGTAACTTTCTATAGTCATATTGTTTTCGTTTAATATGTTATCTATATTATTAATTCTTCTATATATTTCGTTATATATAGCTTCTTCACTAATAAATTCTGATTTCATTGAATCTATTAATGGTGTTAAATTATATTTTAAAGAAATTGTTAATTCTCTTCTTGATTCCTCATCTAATTTGTCTTTAATTATTTTTTGAAATATTACATAATATTTTTCATAGAGTTCAATATTTTTAAACATTTCATTATTATATAAATCATTTAAAAGATTTTTATAATGAGTAGCATCTTTATATTCAGATAATACTTCAATACATTTTTTTAATAGATCAACATCACCATACCACGTAATTATAATTGATATT
>CAYNHX010000068.1:0-293 GCA_964397275.1 uncultured Muribaculaceae bacterium
TTTACTACGTAGTGCATTATTTTTAGCATTTTTTTCCAAGTCTTTTTGCCATGCGAGTGTTTCTAATTCACTCAATCCGCTCTTTGTTGCACCGGTAAATCTTTCCCCAAGTGTTTTATGTCTTGGATCTACTTTTCTTCCTTCTCTCCAATAGCCCTTTGTATCTTTTCCACTATATCCTGCTATGCCTCCTAGCTTCATGCCTTTTGCTAATCCACCTAATCCTTGTTTTGCCGCAGATTTTAAATTTTTACCTTCTCTAAGTCCCATTTTTGTTCCGCCTCGTGCTGACC
>CAYNHX010000068.1:303-4273 GCA_964397275.1 uncultured Muribaculaceae bacterium
GCTTTATCTGCTGTTTTTTCTCCAATTGTCTTATAATTTGGATCAATCTTCCTTCCTTTTTTCCAAAAACCTTTTGTGTCTTTTGCACCATAACCAGCTATTCCGCCTTCTTTTGCACCTTTGCCTAAGGCTCCAAAGCCTTGTTTTAAACCACTACCTAGTTTTCCACCTTTTCCAAAAAATTTTGAAGCTCCACTTGCAGTTAATCCGGCTTTTAAACCGCTTACTCCTGACCCTAATCCTCTTTTTAGTCCTCCACTTATTGCATTCATACCTTTTTTAGTTTTATCTCCAATAATTGCGGCACCACCAAGTTTATCTTTAATGCTTCCACCGAATAGTTTGCCATCATCTTTTAATCCTAATAATTCTTTTATTAGTTTTGGAGCTTGTTTAAAGAATATTAATACACCAAATAATAGCATTAATTTAGTTAACCAACCTTTTCCTGTACCTTTTTCTATTAATCCAAAGAAAGTACCAGAACCATCTCCACCAAGTAGGCTTACAAAAAATACGAGCAATGCCATTATTGCTGTTTTCATAAATACTTCAATATATGTAGTTGTTGTTTGTTTCTGCCATTTTTTATATGGACTTTTTTCAGAGTTATCTATATATGTTGCTACAAACGCAGGTGCAAACATTTCTAAAAGCCCTAATTTAAACACCCTGACTGCCATATCAATAGAATAACTCAATAATATATAAGTAATAAATATCCCCATAGCAGTAACAGCAAAATAAGTATATGATAATATGTATTCTTTTTCACCATTATACTTTTCTCTTGCTTTTAATGCAGTTGCAAGTATTGGCATATTTCCCTTTTTTAAAAATAAATTGTATTTATTAATTACATCTTGACAATCACCATTACACGATGCCTTTGGAACATATTCTTTTGAGGCAGCATCATATTCTGCCCATATATCTAAAGGTCTTATTAATGATGTTAATGCTATTAATTTTAAATTGTCCCCGGGGTCCATATTTGCGGTATCTGTTGCATCACCTAGAATTAGTTTTGGAATAATATTTTTTTTTAATATATCTGCTTGTAATTGATAAGCCATATTAAATATTATTGGTAAACATACTATACCAAAAAGGGCAATTGCAAGTCTTGAAAATATAGAACCCATGCTTTTACCTTTTGAATCTTTTGTATCTTTACTAATATCTGGATTAACAATAATATTTATTAATAACTTAGCAATTACAAAAAGAGCATATACTGCCACTAATATATATACATTATTTGCAAAATTCTTTACTATAGTACTATCTATTCTTGCGGTTGCTATTGAAACGAAAACATTATATACCTCATCAACAAAAGTATATGCAGCCATATCTATCATATATAATAATTCTCTGAACATACCACCGATAAAATTTGCAAGTATAAACATTATTATCTCTCCTTAAATACAGAACTCAATTCCAAATATATCAAAAATGAATTTAATAACAAATGGTAATAGTATAAGCACAACTCCTGCTATTACACGTGTAAGCGCACTACTATTTGTTTTTTTAAGCATATCTGGATCTGAAGCCATTACTGCTTTAGCATATGAAATAACTATAGTAACAACAATTAATGAGGGTACTAAAATATATATATATTTCCAATACTTTTGTATTAAATCTCTAACATCATTACATCTCTCATTATCAAGATATTCTACCTTCTTTGTAATAATATAATTAATACTATTTCTTATATATAAAGAAACAGTAAGTAAAATCATAAATATTGAACTAAGTATAATATTAATTTTCTTATTTACTTTTAACATTCTACACCTCAACTACTATAGACAAGTTTAACATAAAATAAATGTTATTTCAATAAAAAACTATTTGTTTAATACAAATAGTTAATTTTATAGTTATTTTTTTATCTTTTTTATTTTGTTAATAAATTTGATATATTTGCTTTACTATTAGTCCAGCAAGTTTTCCAGTCTGTTGACCCTACTAATCCCATTAAAGTCATAACAACAAATGGAATAATAAGTACAAGTACTGCTGCAATTACTCTATCTACTAATGCTTTACGGAACTTCTTAATTTCCTCTTCTTTTCCTGCTGTAATTGCTTTTGTCATATCCAATATTCCCCATAGTATCAACATTACTGGTACTGCAAATTGAATAATCTGAACAATATATTTTACTGCTCCAATCAACTTTGACATTTCATCTGTACAAATTCCTGCTAATATAAACATTTTCATCTCTCCTTCATTCTTTACCTTATATGTATATTATAATATTTTTGCTTTTTTGTCAATATAATTTAAATTAAATACTACTCAGGACTGCAAACATCCGTATCTTCTTCTTCTAATGAACTATAGTCTACTACGCCATTTCTATTAATGAACTTTGTTTGCCCTGTAATTGGTATTTTAATATTTTCAGTAAGAATAGTTGGTATATGTATTGTAACATAAGTTGTAACTTTATATATTCTTCCTGCTTCACCATTTCTTGCTGTAGAAATATAACATACCTTTATATCTCCATCTTTAGTAGTTGCAAGCAATTCATCATTAGAAAAAGAAAAATATCTAATATCTAAACTATTTAAATACTCTTGTGTCTTTTGCTGTGCAGTATTTATTCCGTCACCATCTTCAGTATCAGAAGGAATGTTCCAACCCTCATACTGCTCTATAAAATCAATTATTTGATTTTTTATTCTAAAGGATTGTGCATAGTTAATAGAAACTGCCAAGAGCAATATAAAAATACAAAAAAACACAATTACTATACCTAATATTTTTAACCCTCCTGTTGATTCTCTCAACTTATCACTTCCTTTTTAAAAATTATTATTATAGATAATAATAATAATTTCCTTTTATATTCATACCATCTGCTGGGGTTTCATCTGTTGATTTTGCTTTTTGACCCTCTAATAATTCACTAACCCATGTCTTAATGTTATCTTTGAAAAATAAACCAACCCCTAAAAGTAACCCAATTAATATTATTGTTACAAATGTCATGTTTAATTCTCCTGATGCCTCTTTCATATAATTTCTTCACCCTCTTTCTACCTTATATATTTTAGATTATACTATATATTTTATTTTTTTTCAATTAATATTTATTAAATGTTAATGCAAGTGACAACACCATTATTAGCATAGTGCCTAATCCTGTTACTATTAGCATATATAGAGTTTTGCTTTCCATAACTTCAAGTCTTCTTTTATATTTTTGATCTCTTGCTTTTCCTTGAAGAGATGACACTGTTTTTGAAAACATTAATATTTGTTCATGCTTGTTTTCTTGTGATCCTAAACTTAATCTATATAATAATCTCATCATTCTCATTGAGTCTCTAACTGGATATTCTCTTGAAAATTCCATATATGGTTCTATACTTGAATCCCCTTTATTAATTTTTTCTATTAGTTTTGCTAATCCATCTTTAAATATTTCTGGTGCTTCCTTTATAGATTTTGCAAGTGCTACTGGTACTGTATAATGCTGTATTAATATTTCTATATTTTTTAAATAATATGGTAACTGCATATTTATTACAGTTAGATGTTTTTTATAAAAACTTTTTAGTTTAAAATATTGTAATTTATAAGATGCTATTGTCACACCTGATATTATTAATAAATTTATATATGTAAATGATGATAATATTACTATAAATAATATAAGAAATGTAAATAGTGCTAGTTTTATTCTTTTATTAAAAAGTATATCTGGATTTACATCATTTCCATATTTTGCTTTAATAAAGAAATCGTAATCTTTTTCTCTAATAAAATTAAAGTAGTGTCTATTATCGTTTGCTAATTTTTCTAAATTAATTAAGTCGTTAGATTGAAATATAATTACCAATATTACTCCAATAAATACTATTTCCATTATTCGCCACCTACATTCTCATTATAATATTTTTCTCCACCAAATAAGAAATAACTATCAAATATAAG
>CAYNHX010000069.1:0-4162 GCA_964397275.1 uncultured Muribaculaceae bacterium
CTTTGTCTTCCTACTGCATCTATTTCATCAATAAATATTAGACATGGTGCATTATGCTTTGCTTGTTTAAACATATCTCTAACACGACTAGCACCAACACCTACATAAAGTTCAACAAAATCAGAACCACTTATAAAGTAAAATGGCACATTTGCTTCACCTGCAACTGCTCTTGCTAAAAGTGTTTTACCCGTGCCAGGAGATCCTACTAAAAGAACTCCTTTTGGTATTCTTGCACCCATTTTTTGAAATTTCTTTGGATTTTTTAAAAAATCTATTAATTCATTTAACTCTTCTTTTTCTTCTGGTAAACCTGCCACATTTTTAAATGTGGTTGTATTTTCTTCATTTAGTTTTGCTTTACTTCTTCCAAAATCCATTGATTTATTATTACCACCTAATTGTCTTGTAAAAAACCAAAATATTACCCCAAATAGTATTAGGTATGGTAAAACATTAAATAATATTGCTAGTAGAGTACTTGAATCAGGATCATCTAGTGTTTTAATTTTAAAGTTATTGTTATCATTAGCTTTTAATATTCTTGCAATGACCGCTTCTGAAAGTGGTGCTTTTACAATGAATGTTTCTTCTTTTTTATATCCTTTTAGTTTTCCTTTTATTTCATAAGTTGATGCATTTCTACTTGGAATTATTATTAACTCTGTAATATTATTTTTATTTAGCTCTTTTTCCAACTCGCTATAAGTAAGTTTATTTATTTTTACATCAAAAAAATTATAGAAGGTTAATATCCCAATGCCCATTAAAAATATGAAAATATATGGAAATATACCTTTTTTAATTGTATTGTTTTTCTTTTTTTGCATTTTTCCTCCTTAATAGTACCAAATTATTATATCATAATTATTGGTTTTTGACTTATCATATTTAGATTTTTTAAGTCCTGGGACCCATAAAACTTTGTCCTCAGAATCAGTCACAATTGGCCATGTTTTTCTTTCTGACAGAGATATTTTTTTGTCGATAAATATATTTTTTATTTTTTGTGATCCTTCTGTATTTAATAACTCAATATTATCACCATTTTTTTTGTTTCTAACAAACAATGGCATTTTTAATTCTTTACTATTTAGTAAACAAATATTATTTGAATTATCAATTATTTCTTTACTAAGCTCTATTATCCTGCCGTTTGGAAGCTCTACTTTTTTATCAAGTAAATATCTATAACTGTTATATTCTTTTTTTTGACAAATTTCTAAATTATTATATTCTTTTTTTACCACAACATTTTGTGGTAAATTTAAATTGCTATTTGCTTTTTTTGAATTTGCAATATAAATAATATCATATACATTTTTGTTGTCAACAACGCTTATTTTATCTTTATATATTTTTTTTAACAATATATTAATTATTTCTTTTCTTATTACTATATCTTCTTTATTAAATTTTTCTATATTAATAGAATTATTAACACATATTTTTTTAATCTTACTTGTAGCAACAATATTAATATATTTGTATGTATTTTCGATTTCATTACTAAATTCAATAAATTTTTTATGTACATTAATATTTTCTTCTTTTAATACTGGTAAAATATTATTTCTGATTCTATTCCTGGTGTATTTATTTGAAAAATTTGATTTATCTGTTACATATTTAATATTATTAATATTACAATAATCAAAAATTTCTTTTTTTGTTATATTAATGAGTGGTCTAATAGTGTACTTTATATCATCACATGATATTCTTGAAAACCCTTTATATCCTCCGATTGAAGATCCTCTTATCAATCTCATTACTATCGTTTCAATTAAGTCATCTGCATGATGTGCAGTTAATAAGTATTTTGAATTATATTTTTTAACTAGGTTATCAAAAAATTGATACCTTTGATTTCTCGCATCATTATGAAAATTATCTTTACTATATTTTTTAATTTCATTATATTCAAAAATAATTTCATTACTAATACAAAAATTTTTTAAAAATTCGGCCTCACCTTTACTTTCTTTTCTTATATTATGATTAACATGAGCACAAACTATTTGACTTGAATTAAATAATTTTATTAGCAATGATAAAAGGCACATAGAATCTGGTCCGCCAGAAACCGCTACTATGAGTTTTTCTTTTGATTTAATTTTAATTTGATTTTTAATAAAATCAATTGCTTCATCCATAAAATCACCTATGAGATATTTTAACACATACATTAGTATAAAACAAATAAAAAAGAAGCATTTGCTTCTTTAGTCAACCAGTTGTTCTTCTAATGCATCTAGTGGTTCTGACTCAACAAATTCATTTTCTAATTTAAAATCTACATTTGAATATAATTTTGAACCTGTTCCAGCAGGAATTAATTTTCCAATTATTACATTTTCTTTTAATCCTGTTAAATGGTCAATTTTTCCTTTTATTGATGCATCAGTTAATATTCTTGTTGTCTCTTGGAATGATGCCGCTGATAAGAATGAATCTGTTTCTAATGATGCTTTTGTTATACCAAGCATTATTGGTCTACCAATGGATGGCTTTAATCCATTTAATATGGCTTCTTTATTAACCCTTGTGAATTCATTTGTTGAAACAAGCTTTCCTGTAACAAATATTGTTTCACCTGGATCTACTATTTTAATTTTTGCAATCATTCTTTTTGCAATTATTTCAATATGTTTATCAGAAACGTCAACACCTCTTGATTTATATACTTTTTGTATTTCTTCTAAAATATATTGCTGTGCTGTTATAGGATCTGTAACTGCTAAAAGTTCTTTTGGATTTATTGAGCCCTCATTTAGTTTATCTCCTGCATTTACTTCTGTTCCTTCACTAACTCTCAATTTAACTGCATAATTAGTAATGTGCTCTCTTTTTTCAACATCGTTTGTAATAATAATTTTATATTTTCCACCGCTGTCTTCAATAGAAGTTACTTTACCATTTATTTCTGCAACTGTTGCTTTTAATTTAGGCATTCTTGCCTCAAATAATTCTTGTACACGTGGCAACCCTTGAGATATATCTTCTTCATTTGCTACTCCGCCTGTATGGAAAGTTCTCATTGTTAATTGTGTCCCTGGCTCACCTATTGATTGTGCTGCCATAATACCAACTGCTTCTCCCAATTCAACTGTGTTTCCTGTTGCCAAGTTATTTCCATAACATTTTTTACAAACACCATTTTCTGTTCTACAAATTAGTACTGATCTTATTTCTACTGAAGTAATACCTTTTTTTACAATTTTATCAGCTATTAATTCTGTAATTAATTCATTTTTATTTACTATTACTTCTTTAGTGACTGGATCAACTATCTTTTTATTAGTATTTCTTCCTATAATTCTATCACGCAGTGACTCAATAACGTTTCCCGTTGATTCATCTAATATTGCTTCAACATTTACACCTTGTATAGTTCCACAGTCCTCTTCTCTAACAATTAAATCTTGTACAACTTCAACTAGTCTTCTTGTTAAATAACCTGAATCTGCTGTTTTTAAAGCTGTGTCTGCTATTCCTTTACGTGCTCCGTGAGTTGAAATAAAGTATTCAGATACTGATAATCCATCTACAAATGAAGATATTACGGGTATTTCTATTGTTTCTCCGTTTGGTTTAGCAAGTAATCCACGCATTCCAGCCATTTGTCTAAACTGTGATAAATTACCACGAGCTTTTGAATTAATCATCATTATTATTGGATTATCAGATGGTTGTGATAATATCTGTTCAAGCTCTTTTTCTACTTCGTTAGTTGCCTTATCCCAAACTTCTATAACCTTATCATATCTTTCTTTATCTGTTATTAGTCCTCTACTATATTGTTTAGCTATTTCATCTACTTTTTCAAAAGATTTTTCAATTATTGCTTTTTTGTTTTTACTTCTTTCTATATCTGTTAAAGATATTGATATTCCCGAAATTGTAGAGTATTTGAACCCTAAATCTTTTAATTTATCTAGCATAATTGATGTTTCTGTTGTCTTATAGCATTTGAACACTTGTGTAATAATATTTTCAATTGCTGATTTTGTGAATGGCTTATTTATAGACATCTTGCTTATTTCTTCTTTAATATTTGATCCTCTAGATAAGAAATGTCTGTCAGGAGTTAATCCTTCATAATTTTCTTTAGTTGCCTCATTAATATATTGAAATCCGTCTGGAATTATTTCATTAAATA
>CAYNHX010000070.1:0-334 GCA_964397275.1 uncultured Muribaculaceae bacterium
AATGCGTCTTTTAAATCATTATATTTATTTGATTCAACTGGATATATACCAGAAAATACCATTGGTTTTATCTCTTTTAATTTAACTAGTGGTATCGCGTTTTTATCATTATAATGAATAATTGTATCTCCTACTTTGATATCTGAAATACTTTTAATACTTGCACAAACATAACCTACTTCTCCTGCTTTTAATTCGCTTACTTGCCTAATATCAGGAGTGTGTATTCCAAGTTCAACTATCTCATATTCAGCATTTGTGGATATTAATTTTATATTATCTTTTAATTTAATAATTCCATTTTCTACTCTTACTAAAAGTACAACACCCTTAT
>CAYNHX010000070.1:344-4131 GCA_964397275.1 uncultured Muribaculaceae bacterium
GATAGAAGCAACAATTCCTCTATATGAATCATAATAGCTATCAAATATTAATGCCTGTAAATTATTACTATCCTTGCCTTTAGGCTCTGGTATCCTTAAAATAATGGCTTCTAAAAGGCTTTCAATACCCTCGCCTGTTTTAGCACTTGTTAATATAATATCTTCTTCTTTAAATCCTAAATTATCTACTATTTCTTTTTTTACTTTTTCTATATCTGCATTTGGTAAATCAATTTTATTTATAACTGGTATTACTATTAAATTGTTTTCAAGCGCAAGATAATAATTAGATAAAGTTTGTGCTTCTATTCCTTGTGCTGCATCAATTAGTAAAATTGCACCATCACATGCTGCAAGTGATCTAGATACCTCATATGAAAAGTCCACATGCCCTGGAGTATCAATTAAATTAAGTAAATATTCTTCATTATTATATTTATATCTTAATGATGCATTATTTAATTTTATTGTAATGCCTCGTTCTCTTTCTAAATCCATGGAATCAAGAATTTGATCTTTTTGAGTTCTACTATTTGTTGCACCTGTTTTTTCAAGTATTCTATCTGCCAAAGTACTTTTACCATGGTCAATATGTGCAATAATACTAAAAACTCTAATATTTTCTTTTTTCATGTTTTACCTTTCTATTAAATTTATAAATTCTAAGGCTAATTTTTCTTTATCTGTGTTTGCATATTCTTTACTGAGTTTTAGCGCCTTTTTATTAGATACTTTATAAAATATATTACCATTAATATTTTTAATAAATATAATATCTTTATAATAATTACTATATTCAATATTAATTAAACTAGAAAAAATACCAAGAAGTTTATTTTTAATATTTTTTTTAATTTTCCAAAAATATATATTTTCTATTCTATAGGTTGAATGAAGTATTGAAATTTGTTTCAAAATATTATCATAAGATTTGTCATAATTTATATAATCTAAATTCTTATATAAATGCTTTATTGTTTCAAAAATATCTAAAAACTTTTTATTTGGCTTAAAGTAATCAGAAATCGTTGTATTGTTTATAGTAAGTCTATAATAATATGTAAAGTCTTTCATTAAATACATTTTTTTTGCTTTTATTAGTAATGGAGTAATTATTGCTAAATCTTCCCATTTTAGATTGTTTGAAAAAGTAATGTTTTTAAGCAAATCTTTTTTTATTAGTTTATTACATACAATATTGCTTTCTCTTATTAAAAGATCTTTATCCTTTCTAAAATCAATTATTTCATTATTTTTATTTGAATACAAAATATTTTTACCCTTAATAAACCCATATATACTTATTATTGAACCTTTTACTATGTTTACATTTTCTTTTATAGCTATTTCATACATTTTTCTTAACGCATCTTTTTCAATATAATCATCACTATCTAGAAAAAATATATATTCTCCTCTTGAATTTTGAATTCCAATATTTCTTGCAATTCCACAACCTTCATTTTCTTTACTAATTAATTTAATATTACTTTTATGTAGATATTTTTTTATTATTTTTTCGCTGCTATCTTTTGAACCGTCATTTATAATTATAATTTCAATATTATCTAGTGTTTGATTGATTGCACTTTCAATACATTTTTCAATATATTTTTCAGAATTATATACAGGAATAATTATACTTACCTTTATATTATCTTTCATATTTCTCCTTAAAATTAATTTTATTAAATATAATAAGTATATTATATAATAAATATTAATATTTTTGTTGATTTTTTGTTTGTATTTTGTTAAAATTGTCTTTAGCAAGTACTTAGGAGGTGAGATTATGCCAAATATTAAAAGCGCTAAAAAGAGAGTAAAAACTAATGAGATAAAAAGAAATGCAAATAATGCTGTAAAACAAAGTATGAAAACTGCAATTAAAAAAGCATTAAATATTGTTGATAAAGAGAATGTAAATGAAGCTCTTAAGAAAATTGATAAAGCTTATAATAAAAATATCATAAAATCTAATAAAGCATCAAGAGAAAAATCTAGATTAATGAAAAAATTAAATGAAAATAAGTAGTAATACTTTTTTTTTGCTTTATATAATGTTATAATTGTTACGGTGATAATATAGATGAGAAGACTTAGCAATTTAATTTCAATAGTACTTATAATAGGCATTGTGCTTTTAGGTTTTTATATTGCAGATAATTTTTATAAAGTTAATAATTTTTCTAGTGATGTTTTAAATCAATTAATATATAAGAATTTAAATGGGAATTTAGAATCAAATGAGTATATGCTTGGTAATAATTACAATTATATACAACAATTTAAAAAGGAAACTGTTAGTTCAAAAAAAGATATTATTAATTTATTTTATACTTTTTTAGATAATGGATATAAAAGATACACATTTAAATGTGATTCTGAATATTTATCTTGTATAAATGATGCAAAAGATATTATAGAAGATAATACTTTATTATCTAATGTTGCTAATTTTGTTCATCCTTTTAATAATTTTAATCAAATAAATACAGAGTTTGCTGCAAGTGGTAAAATTACATTAATTAAATCAGATCGATATTCAGAAAGTGATATTATTAATTTAAATACTTTAGTTGATGAGATATATACTGCATTATATGATCCAAATAGAAGTGCTAGAGATAATATAAAAATATTCCATGATTACATAATTGATAATTCTGTATATGATTCATCTAATAAAAATGGGATTTCAATTTATAAATCAAGTTATGCAATGGGGCCTTTATTTGAGGGGTATGGAGTTTGTAGTGGATATTCAGATGCACTTTCACTGTTTTTATATAAATTAAATGTACCAAATATTAGAGTATCTTCTAAAACACATACATGGAATTTAGTATATTTAGATGGCGCATGGTTACATTTAGATTCAACATGGGATGATCCAATAACTAGTAATGGAACAAACATTATTGAATATAAATATTTCTTAATACCATATGAAAAGTTAAAAACACTTGATACTACTCATATTTTTGATGAAATAATATATCATGAAGCATTATAAAACTTCTCAAATGAGAAGTTTTTTTATCTTTTTAAAAATATTCTTTGTTTTATTTGTTTGCCAGATTTATATTTAATATTTATAGTTATTATTTTTAATCGGTTATTACCTTCATTAATATTCCAAGTATAAATTCCGTTTGCTTTTTTTAATTTATATGAATAATAATTGCTTTTTGATAAAGTTATGTTTTTTACTTTATTATCTTTAGAAAAAGCATTTAAAATAATTCTGCCATCATCATTTATTTTATAATTTACTTCTACTTTTGAAATATTGCTAATACTTCCAAATAAAGAATCTAATTTATCATTTTTAATTATATTTACAGCAGTAATACTTAATAATGTAAATAACATTATAATACATACAATCATAAATATAGCAAAATCTCTCATTGTTTTTTGATCTATTTTTCTCGGCCTTCCTCTTTTTCTTTTGCCTTCAAAGAGTAATGATAAGTTGTTCATTAATAACCTCCATATTATAAACAAAGTATATCAAAAATATATTATTTTTGCAATCTATCTATTAGTTTAATTGACATATTTACAGTACTTTTAAAGTTATTAAAATCAACATCTATCCAGTTTATATTCATTTGATTATTAAACCATGTATACTGTCTTTTAGCATAATTCCTAGATCTTTGTTTTATTAACTCTATTGCATCTTTATATGTAATATTACCCTCAAAATATTCATATAATTCTTTATAACCAATTGCTTTAATTGTATAACCCTTGTTATATAAATTCCTTGCTTCATCAA
>CAYNHX010000071.1:0-3517 GCA_964397275.1 uncultured Muribaculaceae bacterium
GAGCTTGTATTAAGCTTTGCAAGTCTGGAATCTATATATTTAAGAGCATTAGCATCTTTAATGAAAGCAGCAATAGTAAATCAAGAGACTATACTTTTAGATAATAATGATTATGAGTTTAAAGCAACAGGTCAAGTATTAGTATTTGATGGATATTTAAAAGTATATTCTGAGTATGAAGATTCAAAAGATGAGGCATTACCTAAATTAAATGAAAAAGATATTATTACAAGTAATAATATTAAAAAAGAGCAACACTTTACTGAACCTCCAGCTAGATATACAGAAGCTAAGTTAATTAAAGAGATGGAAGCTCTTGGAATAGGTAGACCATCTACTTATGCTAAGACAATAGACACCTTAACTGAAAGAAACTATATCAAAATAATAGAGAAGAAATTAAATCCTACTGAAGTTGGAATAGAAACTACAGATAAGTTACAGGAATTCTTTAGTCATATAATAAACATAAAATATACTGCAGATATGGAAACTAATTTAGATAATATTGCAGATGGAAATAAAATATGGATTGAAGTGTTAGATAAATTCTATAAAGAGTTTGAACCTACATTAAGAAAGGCGTTTGAAAATATGGAAAAGAAAGAAGCAGAAGAAACAGGAGAACTATGCGAAAAGTGTGGAAAGCCTATGGTATTTAAAACAGGCAAATACGGCAAGTTTGAAGCATGTTCTGGATATCCAGAGTGTAAATATATTAAACAAGTAAAAAAAGAAGTAAAAGAGGTAACTGCTTGTCCTAAGTGTGATGGTAAGCTAGTAGAAAGAACAACTAGAAAAGGTAAAATCTTCTATGGATGTAATAATTTTCCTAAGTGTAAAGTAGCAGTTTGGGATAAGCCAACAGGTGAAATATGCCCAGAGTGTAAGAGTTTATTGGTAGAAAAAGACGACAAAATTAAGTGCTCTGCATGTAAATACGAGAAGTAGAAAACTTTACAAAAGAAAAGAAATGTAGTAGAATGTATGCATGTGCAAATATTATGCATATTTTATTACGAAGAGGATGGTTATGTTGAATTTATTAAACAAAATAAGTAATAATAAAAATTATAATAAAGAAATTAAGAATATAGTTGAAGATAAAGATTTTGATAAGATTAAAACGATTGTGCATCATGGAACAAGTAGACTTGATCACTCACTTAGAGTGTCTTATCTTTCTTATAAATTAGCAAAAAGGTTTAAATGTGATTCAAAAGTAGCGGCTCAAGCTGGATTACTTCATGATTTCTTTTTTGAAAAAGAAGGAAATAATATTAGAGGATTTAAACTAATTTTTAATCACCCCAAAATAGCAAAAGAGAATGCTAAGTATTTATTTAATGTTGATGATAAAGTACAGAATGTAATTGAAACACATATGTTTCCATTTAGTTTAGCTTTACCAGCATCTAAAGAAGCTTGGATTGTATCTACAATGGATAAGGTGGTAGCAGTAGCAGAGTTTACAAGTAAGTTTAAGACTCAGTTAACTTTATGGGCATTATTTATAATTAATTTTATAAAATAACTTCTAATTATAGAAGTTTTTTTAATTTTTTGTTATAATTAAAATAATAATAGGAGTGTGTATGATTAATACTGAAATAAAACAAGAGACTAAAAAGATACTTAGATCAACTAGAAAAGATATAATATATAAAACAGTAATATCAATATTACTTAGATTAACTGTACTTATTATTCCTATTTTATGGGGTATGGCAATAGAATTTATTACTAAAAGTAATTTTAATAGGGGATATAAGTATTTAATTATATCTATATTAATAGTTACTTTATATTATATATTTGAAGTAGTTAATCAAGAAGTCTATTATAAATTATATAGTATACTAAATAAGAAATTTAACAACTTAGCAATATCAGCAATTACTAAAAATTCAATTTATAGTTTATCTAGATTCTTTTCTAGTGAATATATAAATATAATTGATGATGATGTTAATGTTATTTCAACTTATTATGGATCATTAATAATAAGAATAATAAGAATTGTAGAGTTTGCAGTAATATTTGTATATTTTTGGACATTAAACATATATATATTTTTATTTTCTCTTATTATGTCAGGAGTATTATTTGTAATATTGTTAATATTTGGTAATACAGTATTAAAACTAACTTTAAAATCAAAGCATAATATGGATACTAAAGATAAGACTGCAATAGAAATATTTAGTGGTATAAAGGAAATAAAAGGTTTTAATGTATCTGAAAGTATAATAGATAGATTAAATAAATATACAAGTGAATATGTAAAGAGTTTTAAAAAATATAATATGGTATCTTATGTATTAAAGATGGTAGTATTATATATAGTAGACCTATCTAAATATGTACTTGCTATATATGGTTTTATATTATTTTCAAGAGGAGAAATGGAAATTGGTACTATATTGATAATATTTTCATATTATACAAATATGCTAGCTAATTTTGATAATTTAGCAACTCTATTAATTGATCATAAACTATTACAGGTATCATTAATTAGATTTAATAAACTCCTTGAATATAGAATAGAAAACTATTCTACAAGGTTAAAGAAGAGAGTAGATTGTGAAGGTAAGATTACATTTGAAAATGTACTTTATGGTAATAAGGAAGATCCAATACTAAATGATGTATCATTTACTATAAATGCTAATGCTATAACAATTATTACTGGTAAACCAAGTTCTGGTAAATCAGGAGTCTTTGATTTACTATTAAAACTAAATAGAAAACATAGTGGTAGAATATTAATTGATGATTTAGATATGGAAAAGATAGAAGAAAGTACATATTATCAATTAATCTCATCTGTAAGAAGAGATTACATATTCTTTGATTTAACAATCATGGAGAATTTAAAACTAATAGATGATAATGAAGAAAAAATATTTAATGTGTGTAAAGAATTAGAAATATATGATTATATAATAAATTTACCAGAGGGCTTTGATACTATGATTATGAGTACTAATAGAAAGATATATAGCGATATTAAACATTTACTTGCAATAGCAAGAGTATTAATCAGAGACTCTAAAATAATGTTGTTTGATGACATTATAAGTATCTTAGATGAGCAGACACAAGAGAAGGTGTTAAATCTATTAAAGAAGATGAAGAAAGATCATACAATAGTAATAATAACTAGAGAAGAAAATATTATTAAAGACTCTGATGAAGTAATAGTATTAGATGAAAATAAGTTACTAGCAGAAAATAAATATAGTAAATTATCTGATAAAGAAAAAGAGTCAATTATATAATAAATGCACAAAGCATTGTGTAAATAATCAAAAAAACACAATATTTATACAAAAAAACGCATTTTTTTGTGCAAATTTACCAAAAACACCAATATCATTAGTTGTATAAAAAAATAAAAAATGATAAAATCGAATTATATAGTTAAACTATATAATTTTTTTGTCCTCGTAGCTCAGATGGATAGAGCAATCGCCTCCTAAGTATTAGGCTATGGGAAAAGGACATATATAAA
>CAYNHX010000072.1:0-878 GCA_964397275.1 uncultured Muribaculaceae bacterium
TAATATGAATTAAGGTGGTAACACGTACAAAGCGTCCTTATATTATGGATGTTTTTTTATTAGGAGGAATCATGAAAGAAGAAGTAGAAAAAATAGGAAAAGAGTTTTTAAATGAAAAGATTAAAGATATTAAAGACTTAGAACAAATAAAAATAAAATATCTAGGTAAAAATGGTTTAGTAACAAAATTAAGTTCATATATAAAAGATGCTTCATCAGAAGATAAAAAAGAATATGGATTAATTTTAAATGAAATAAAAAAGCATATTACAAATTCTATATCAGAACAATCAGAAAAACTAAAAGATAATAATAAAGATGATAATAAAATAGATGTGACTTTACCTCCAAAAAGCATAAGAAGAGGTAGTAAACATCCAATAACACTAGTTACAGAAGAAATTGAAGATTTATTTATATCAATGGGCTATGATGTTGTTTCAGGTCCAGAATTAGAAAGCGATTTATATAATTTTGAGATGCTAAACTTACCAAAAGGTCATCCAGCAAGAGACACTCAAGACAGTTTTTATGTGACAGATGAGCTTCTTTTAAGGACTCAAACATCTCCTGTACAAGCAAGAACAATGCTTGCTAATAAAGATAAAGGTCCAATTAGGATAATATGTCCAGGTAAAACATATAGAAGAGATAATGACGATGGGACACATTCACATCAGTTTTGCCAAGTAGAAGGTTTAGTAATAGATAAGGACATATCTTTAGCAGATTTAAAGGGTACTCTTGAAGTACTTGCAAAAAAACTTATTGGTGAAAATTCAAAACTAAGATTTAGACCAAGTTATTTTCCATTTACAGAACCAAGTTATGAAGTAGATGTATCTTGTTTTAAATGTGGTGGAAAAGGATGTGGATTT
>CAYNHX010000072.1:888-3505 GCA_964397275.1 uncultured Muribaculaceae bacterium
GCAGCAGGCATGGTACATCCTAACGTCTTAAAAATGAGTGGGTATGATCCCGAAAAATATACTGCATTTGCATTTGGACCAGGAATGGATAGAATAGCAATATTCAAATATGGGATACCAGATATTAGGTATCTATATACCAATGATTATAGATTCCTAAAGAATTTTGAAAAGGGGGAAGAATAATGAAGCTAAGTATTAAATTTTTAAAAGATTTTGTAGATGTAAAAGACAGTGCAAAAATACTTGCTGAAAAAATGGCAAACATAGGTGATGACTACGAAACTGTAACAAAATTAATTCCAGTTGAAGGGCTTTTAGTAGGGAATATAGAGTCGTGTGAAATGCACCCGGACTCAGATCATTTACATGTGTGTAAAGTAAATATTGGCAAAGAAAACGTAAACATAGTATGTGGCGCTCCAAATGTAAAAAAGGGTATAAAAGTAATAGTAGCACCAGATGGTACTGTGCTTCCTGGGGGCACTATAAAAAAGGTTACAATTAGGGGTATCGAATCAAATGGAATGATTTGTTCTTTAGAAGAAATAGGAATAGAATCAAAGTATATAAGTGTTGAAGAGAAAAAAGGCATACACATTTTACCAGATAATTTTAAAGTTGGTACAGATCCAATTGCAGCATTAGAATTAAATGATGAAGTAATTGATTTTGATTTATGTGCAAATAGAGGAGACCTGCTTAGCGTAATGGGATTAGCATATGAAATTGGCACACTATACAGCAAAGATGTAAAACAAATGCCTATCGACTATAAAGAAGTAAACGATGATATTAAAAAATATTTAAGTGCTGATGTTACAACAGAAAACTGCAGTGTATTTCTTGTAAAAAAAGTAGTGGATATAGAAATAAAAGACAGTCCAACATTTATTAAAAACAGATTAATAGCATCAGGAATAAGACCAATTAATAATGTAGTAGATATTAGTAATTATGTAATGCTAGAAACTGGGCAACCACTTCATTTTTATGATGCTGAAAAGTTAGGAAACAAATTAGTTGTAAGAATGGCAAAAGAAAAAGAAACAGTAATTACATTAGACAATATAAAAAGAGATTTATCTACTGATGATATAGTTATTGCAAATGATAAAGAACCAATTGGGTTGGCAGGAGTAATGGGGGGATTATCTACAGAAGTGGATTATTCTACTAAAAACATTGTTATAGAAGCAGCAATATTTGACCCAATCAAAATAAGATATACTTCTAAAAAGATATTAAGAAGTGAAGCAAGTACTAGATTTGAAAAAGGTTTAGATGTAAAAAGAACTTATTTAGCAATTGAAAGAGCTTGTTATTTATTAGAAAAATATGCTAATGCAAAAATATTAAGTGGGTTAGTAGAATACAATAAATCTAACTCAAAAGACAAAATAATGGAAATATCACTTCAAAAAATAAATAATGTTTTGGGTTTTGAAATAGAAAAAGAAGATGTAATAAGTATATTTAAAAGGCTAAAATTTAGTGTTAAAGAGGAAAATAATGTATTCAGAGTTATAGTACCAACAAGAAGAGTAGATATAATAGAATATAATGAGGAATTAATTGAAGAAGTTAGTAGAATATATGGTGTAGATAAAGTGGTTGGTAAATTACCAATAGTACCGATAAGACCAGGAAGCTATGATAAAAAATTAAGATCAATTAAAACCAAAATGGTATCTTTAGGTCTTAATGAAACACTTACATATTCATTAATAGATATAAAAGATGTTGATAAATATACAAATGATAAATTTAAACCAGTAAGATTACTATCTCCTATAAATGATGAAAGAAATACTCTCAGATA
The DNA here is from genome assembly GCA_964397275.1 of uncultured Muribaculaceae bacterium. GTDB lineage: Bacteria > Bacillota_I > Bacilli_A > RF39 > UBA660 > DAOOPL01. Next base: position 2,711 of record CAYNHX010000072.1, read on the forward strand.
TAGTTTAATATTTTCACTTACAAAAGTTATTGAATATAACTTTGCTAGAAATATTAAAAATTTATGTTTATTTGAGATTAGTAAGGGATTCTTTCAAAAAGATGATAAACATGGAGAAGAAAATAAATTAGCAGCAGTATTAACAGGAGAGTATTTTGCTAGTATTAACCAAAATATTAATGTAGACTTTTATATAACAAAAGGTATAATTGTAGAACTATTAGAGTATCTTGGCTATGAAAATAGATATACATTTGATAAAGAAAACATACCGTCTGATTTTAATGAAAATGAAACTGCTAGAGTAAGTGTTGATGGTAATACAATTGGTTATATTGGATTAATAAAAGGATATAAAGAAAAAATATACGCTATAGAAATTAATTTAGATATATTATTTAAGAGTAAAGTTAGTAAAATTAAATATAAAGAGATATCTAAATATCCATCAATATCAAAAGATATTGCAGTAATAACTAAAAAAGATATATCTTCAGAAAAAATAGAAAAACAAATTAAGAAATTTGGTGGAAGTCTTTTAAAAGAAGTAAAGGTATTTGATGTATATGAGGGAGAAAAAGTAGAAAAAGATGAAAGATCAATTGCATACACACTTACATTTGCTGACTATACTAGAACACTAAATGACGATGAGGTAATAAAAGTATTTAATAATATAATAGAAAACATTGAAAAAACTTTATCTGTAAAAGTAAGAAGCAAATAATATAAAATAAAAGAAAGGAGGAATCATGCCAGATACATATTTAAAATCAGAAGAAAAAGATATTTGTT
>CAYNHX010000073.1:0-3322 GCA_964397275.1 uncultured Muribaculaceae bacterium
GTCCTCCACATCCACTACTTCTATATACATCTATTCTTAAATCTTGTTGTTTTATTTGTACATCTAATTCATCTGCTTCTGGAAGCACAATAACTGTAGCTGTTGACGTGTGAACTCTTCCTTGTGTTTCTGTTGTGGGAACCCTTTGCACTCTGTGTGAGCCTGATTCATATTTTAGTTTTGAGTATACACTATTGCCTTTTACCAGAAATGATATTTGTGTATACCCTCCACTTGCACCTTGTGTTGCATCAAGTACTTCTATTTTAAATCCTTCAGCATCTGCATATTTACTGTACATTTCAAAAAGATCTCCTGCAAATATATTTGCTTCATCTCCTCCTGCTGCTCCTCTTATTTCTACAATAATATTTTTATCATCATTAGGATCTTTAGGAAGCAAAAGTATTTCAAGTTCACTGACAAGATTTATTTTTCTGTTTTCTAATTCTTCTATTTCTTTTTTTGCTATTTCTCCTAAATCTTTATCATTTATATATTCTTTATCTTCTCTAATCTTATTATCAATATTTAAATATTCTTCATATTTATTAATTATTACTGTTAAATCAGATAATTCTTTTGAATATTCTTTTGTTTTTTTTAGATCATTTATTATTTCTGCTTTTGATAACTCTTGTTCTAAAAACAACACTCTTTTTTTAATAGATTCTAGTCTTTTAAACATAGTTTCACCCTATTCTTCTAAGTCTTCTTCAGATATTATAGACAAGTCCTCAAAGGCATCAACTTCTTCATCAATATTTTCATCAATATCATTTAAATGACTGTCATCGCCTTCTATTTCGTCTTCTTCTTTTAAATCATCTTCAGAGTCTTCTGCTTCTTCTATTATGTCTTCTAAATCTTCTTCTACAATCACTTTTACTTTATGATTTTCTTTTAAATCCCATTCTAAACTATCTAATAGTAAAAATCTTTTATCAATTGTTAGACTTGTATAAAAATCTCCAATTTTTTCTTTCATTTCTTTTTCTTCTATTTTTAATAATTTACATATTTCTTCAAATAGTTTTGGAGTGTTATATGCCTTCTTATCTTGTTTAATTATTTGATATGCTATATCGGTGTATGATAATAGTTCTAAATCTTCAGTGCTTATTTCTCTTATTTTCATGCTTCCTCCTACATTTCTTCTGGTGCATTAACGTTAATTAGACTTAATGCATTTTTAATTGTGATTTTGACAGCTTTTATTATATACATATTTTGCTTGGTAATGTCAATATTATTTGTTAATATTTTTTCTTGACTATAATAATAATGAAATAGTGTTGCAAGTTCATATACATAATTTGTTATTAAATGTGGTTCTTTTTTTTCAAGAGCACTTTCTATAACATCTGGAAAATCACATGTTTTTATTATTAAGTTATATGCATTTATATTAGAAATATCATCTATTTGTTTATCTATGTGTATATTCATTTTGTTTGCTTCTTTAAATATTGAGCATATTCTTGCATGGGCATATTGTACATAAAATAGTGGATTTTCGTTATTCTTCTTGGTAATAATATCTAAATCTAGATCCATTTGTGTATCTAAAGATTTTGATGAATAAAAATATCTTATTGCGTCTTTTCCTATTTCATTATATAGGTCCACTATTTTTACTGTTTCTCCAGTTCTTTTGCTCATTTTTATTTCTTCGGCATCTTTTATTAATCTTACCATTTGAAGAAGCTTAATTGTTAACTTATTTTTATTATATCCAAGTGCTTCTACACCTGCTTTTAATCTGCTGACATATCCATGATGATCTGCTCCTAAAACATCAATAATCTCATCATATCCTCTTTCTATCTTATCAAGATGGTATGCAATATCTGGTACAAGATATGTATATTCTTTATTGCTTTTTATAAGTGTTCTATCTTTATCATCACCATATTTTGTTGTTTTTAAAAATGTTGCATTTTCTTTTTCATATAATAACTTTTCTTTATTTAATTTTTCTAAACATTCTTCTATTTTTCCGCTTTTTCTGATTTGTTTCTCACTTGTCCAAACATCAAATTCAATTCCTATTTTTTTTAAATCTTCTTCTATTTTTTTTAAGAACGATTTTACTGCAATATCAATGAAATATTCAATTTTTTCTTCTATTTTTTTATTTCCGTATTCATCGTGAATTGTCTTTGCGATATCAATTACTTCATTTCCATAGTAGCCATCTTCTGGCATTTCTTCTTTTATACCACACAACTCTTTATATCTTGTTGAAAGTGATAAACCTAAATTATTTATTTGATTTCCACCATCATTAATATAATATTCTCTTGTTACATCATAACCAGAAAATTTCATTATATTTGATAAATTATCCCCGTATACTCCTCCTCTTATTGTGCCTAAGTGAAGTATGCCTGTTGGATTTGCACTTACATATTCGATATTTACTTTTTTGTTTTTACCAATTTCATTTTTTCCATATTTATTGTCTTTTTCAATTATTTCTAAAAGTTTTGAGCATAAATAGTTTTTACTAAGTTTAATATTTATAAACCCAGGTTTTGCTATAGTTATATTATCAAAAAAATTATCTTTATTAATATTTTCAATAATGTTTTGTGCTATATCAACTGGATTTTTATTTGTTTTGCTTGCTATTTTCATTGCTATGTTAGTTGCATAATCACCATTTTCTTTATTTCTAGGATTTTCGATAATTATGTCTTTACTTTCAATATCAAGATCCATCTTTTGGAGTGTTTTGATAAAAATGTCTTTAATCTCTTTTTTTATACTCATTTTTCCCTCCATATAACTTCATAATTAAATATATTATCATAAATATCTAATTCATATTCAATTGTTATTTTACTATTTTCAATTAATAATTTATTTGTTTTTATTATACTATATATTTTTTTATTAATATCCAATAATTCTATTCTTGCTTTTTCTTTTTTTTCTAAAGAAAATCTTAAAATTATCTTTTGATTTTTGGAAGTTCTATATATTATTATTCTGCTTTTATATATTTTTATTATTACCTTTATATCATTTTCATAATATATAATATTGTTTTTATTTTTTGTTGCTTCAGTAGTTATCTTCTCAAAACTATCTTTATTTTTAATCTTTGCATCTACTATTATTTTATTCATAATATCTTCCTTAAAAATCTGGGTTAATTATAACATATATAAATAAAAAAACAAGAAGTTAATTCTTGTTAATATCTTGATGTTCTGTTTGACCAACGAGTTCTTCCTGCTGGAAAATTAATAATGTTTCTTGGGGGGGAAGCTGTATTTGAATATCAGGGAGTTTTAGCAGCAGAGGATGAAAATAA
>CAYNHX010000074.1:0-771 GCA_964397275.1 uncultured Muribaculaceae bacterium
TACCAACTACTCTTTCATAATCCATTCTTTTAGGTCCTACTATTGCAATAGTGCCTTCTTCTTCTCCTACTTTATAGTGAGTTTTTATAACTGCAGTATCTTCGCTAAACTTACTTTCTTTCCCAATATATATCTTAATACCTTTTGTATCTTCTTCAATTAAATCAATTACCGATTCATCATCTAATTTTTTAAACAAATCTTTTACTTTATCTACTGTGTTATACTCTGGTTGATTTAACATGTTAATTTTACCTGCTTGATGAACATTTGATTTACAAGTAAAGTCATTAAATACTTTATAAAATGCTTGATAAATTGTTTCATGTTTTTCAACATATTCACTAATAACAGGTTTTACCTTAAACTCTAAATTCTCAATAATTTCATTAATTGGAATACCAACTAATAATTTATTAATAATTTCTACTACTTTTTTAATATCATTCAATGATATTTTTTCTTTAATTGTTATTTGTCTATTTTCAACATAACCTTTATCTGTAATTATTATTGCTACCAATGAATCTTCTCCTATTGGTACTACCTCTACTTGTTTTAAAAAGTTTTCCGTAGCTTTTTTCCCCAGAGACAAAGCTGTATAATCAGTTATTTCTGAAATAATTTCAATACTTTTTTGTATAACATCACTAAGTACTAATGAATTATTTTTAAATATTGTTTGCAGTTTTAAAATATCTTCCCCAGTCATTTCTTTTGGTTTCATAATATTATCAACATAGTATCTGTATCCAGATTCACTTGGAATTC
>CAYNHX010000074.1:781-3162 GCA_964397275.1 uncultured Muribaculaceae bacterium
TACCTGAAGATGTATGAGTTTTTTCTATAAATCCATAATCTTCTAGTTTAGACATTTCTGCTCTTACAGATGCACTTGATAATTTTAAATCACCACATATTGATACAGAACCAACTGGTTTAGCAGTTTTTATATAATCTTCTACTATTATTTTTAATATTTCTTTTTGTCTTTCTGTAATGATTATTCACCCTCTTTTTAATAGACTAGAGACATTATAATAAATATTTTTAGCAATGTCAATAGTTGAGTGCTAAAAAAAGAAATATTTTACTATTCCCTTTATTTTGTTATAAATATTAATGCTTTTTTATATAAATTGTTTTACAAATTTTAATATTGTATCTATTCCTACTAAATATACTGCAAGTGCTCCTAATGATATTATTAGTAAAAATATTAATAAAATTATTTTCCCTACTTTACCTTTTTTCTTAACTGGTTCTTCTTTTTTTTCTGAATTCTCTACAATTGGTAATGTTGAATCAATTGATGGAGTAACACTTTGGTTTTCTGGTGTTGGTATTACTACATTTTCTTCTACAACTGGTAGCTTTTCTTGTGTTGTTGCTGTATCAGTTGATACTGCATCAATTGGCGCAACAACACTTGATTCATTATTTTCAGTTACAACATTATTTGCAACAATAGGCACAACCTCTTTTCCAACCGTAATATTTGTTTGGTCTTGTATTACCTCTTCTTTAATATTAGATGTATTAATATTTTCAACGCTTTTATCATATAATTGTGTAATTTCAGAGGGCATTTTAAAAACTGAGTTTTTTTCTTCTTTGGGCGGTATATTACTTGTTCCTTCATCTAATACATCATCAATGATTTCTTCATTATTATTCATATATACCTCCTAGCATATAGATATAATACAATAAAATAAGAATATTTGCAACATTACTAAAATATTATTTTACTAATAATACTATTTGATACATATAAATAGTCACAATTTATTTTTATATATTCATTGTTTTTAATTAAATATCCTTGTTTTATTAATTCTTTTACCGATTTATTTTTCTCTAAATTAATATTATATTTAATTTTATATTTATTTATATTTATTCCTTCTGTTTTTCTTAAATTTAACATTATTTCATTTTCTCTATCTTCTTTTTTCATTAATTTATTTATATTTAATTTATAAACGCCCTTTATATAGCTGTTTATACCTTTTACATTTTCATATCTATAGTTATCAATGTAACCATGTGTTGATACTCCAAATCCATAATATCTATCATTATTCCAATATTTTATATTGTGTTTGCATTCATATCCTTTTTTAGAAAAGTTACTTATTTCATACTGATAATATCCGTTTTTTCTAAGGGTATTAATTATTTTGTAATATATATTGCTTTCCTTATCCGAATTTATATTTTCTATTTTTTTATTATAAAATATAGTGTTTTTCTCAACTATTAATGAGTATGCTGATATATGCTTTATATCTAGTTTTTTTAGTATTTTTATACTTTTAAATATATCGGCTTTTTTAGTATTTGGTATCCCATACATAAGATCTATACTTATATTATTAAAACCAATTTTATTTGCTAATTTAATTTTGCTTTTAAAATCTTTTACTTTTATTTTTTTTCTTCCTAATATATTTAGTACTTTATTATCAAATGATTGAATTCCAATACTAAGACGATTTACTTTGTTTTTGTAAAGATATTTGAGTTTTTCTTGTGTTAAATCTTCAATATTACATTCAAAAGTAAATTCATAATTATTATTTAGTTTTATATTTTTAATTACTTTATTAAATAATACTTCTAGTTCATTAATTGATAGACATGACGGAGTACCTCCTCCAATATATAATGTATCAATTAACTCATTTTTGTATTCTTTACTAATTTCGTTAGATAAAGAAATAATATACTTATTTAAATATTTCTCATTATAAAAATATTTACAAAAGTCACAATAATTACATATTGAATTACAAAAAGGAATATGAATATATACTGAATCTATATTAGTTTTCATCTATACTTAATATTGATAAGAATGCTTCTTGTGGTATTTCAACATTTCCTACTTGTTTCATTCTCTTTTTTCCTTCTTTTTGTTTTTCTAATAGTTTTCTTTTTCTAGTTATGTCTCCACCATAACATTTTGCAAGTACATCTTTTCTCATTGCTTTAATATTTTCTCTTGCAATAACTCTTTGACCAATTACTGCTTGTATTGGTACTTCAAATAATTGTCTTGGTATTAATTTCTTTAAGTTCTCTACTACTTGTCTTCCCCTATTATATGCAAAATCAGTATGAACTATCATGCTTAATGCATCAACTATTTCTCCATTTAGTAATATATCTACCTTTACCAAGTTACTTGTTTTATAT
>CAYNHX010000075.1:0-3114 GCA_964397275.1 uncultured Muribaculaceae bacterium
AAACATCATAGATGAAAATTTGGAAATCCCTTTTATTTCCCGACCATTTATGAATATTAGAAATAAGTAGTGAAACTACTTATTTTTTTGTTATAATTGTGTTAGGTGATATAATGAAAGAGAATATTAAAAAAATTATTGAAGAAAATTATAATTTAAAAGTTAATGATATAAAACAAGTTAAAGGAGGCTGGGCAGCTTTAGCCTTTGTAATTAAAACGGAAAATCATAAATATTTTTTGAAACTTTATGATATGTCTAGAGCTTCTTCTATTACTTATACAAAATATATTGATGAATATGTAAGTATCTTGCTACAATTAAATAGTTTAAAAAATAATATTACAATTCCTGTGTTAACCAAAGATAATAAAAGTTGTGTAAAGAAAAAAGATTATACTTATTTATTATTTGAAAATATAAATGGTGAAACAGTTGCTGAAAAGAAATTGACAGATAGTGATAAGCTAGAACTTGCCAATATTATTAATAAATTACATAAAACTAAAGTAGATATAAATTGCAATTTGCCAGAAGAAGATTTTGTTATAGATACAGCAACTAAGCTTAAAAGATTTATAGAAAATCCAACTGATAATGAGGTGTTAATTAGCTTAAATAATTATATAGAAAAATTATTTGATATTATGAATTATTTAGAAGAAATAGCAAAAGAGTATAAAAATAAAAATGTAAGAAAAGTTTTATGTCATACGGATATACATACTTATAACATGATGAAAGACAATAATCATTTATGGCTAATAGATTGGGAAGGTTTAAAATTATCACCAAGAGAAAATGATTTGGCATTATTAGATAGTGATTATAAACAATTTGTTTTAGATAATTATTACAATAAAAATATAGATGACAAACTTATGGTATATTACCCATTAAAGAGAAAGATAGATGATATTTGGGAATGGGTCGAGTTGCTTGTTGTAGATAAAAATATTGAGAGAAGGGAAGAATATTTAGATTCTCTCAAAGAAGAATTAAAAAACATATAAATAAAAATTTGGAAATTCCTTTTATTTCCCGACCATATATGAATAAAAAACTGTGAAAGTATAATTTCACGGTTTTTATATTATCTATTCTTTGCTTTTTTTAATATACTATGACCTTTTTCTAAATTATTATTTTTATTAACACATTCCATAATATATTCTTTCATAAGTGGTAATTTAGTTTCAATTTCACTAGCTAATCTTAACTGATTTCTAGCTCTGACTAAATTATGATCAGGATATTTTATTTTAAAGTAAGTATCACCATTAATATAGTCGTTTAAAAATCTTATACCAAGTTCTAATGCCATAATTAAAACACTATCAGCTAAATGATTAATTTCAGTAGGTGATAAGTATTCAATCATTTCACTAAGATAACCATCGGTATAGTGTTTAAATAAATCCATATCAATTGTAACAATATCAAGATCTTTTTCATCTTCAAGAGCTGTTGAACATGCTGATCTAACACCATCACCATAATCATATAATAGACTACCAAACATAACTGTATCTAAGTCTATAACAGTTAAGAAATCATCCATATTTTTATTCATTAAAACATTGTTTACTTTTGTATCATTATGAATAATAGTATTTTTAATAATATTTTTTTCTAATAAATCTACTATTAAATTACATTCATCTTCATGTTGAATAATAAAGACAATTTCCTTACTAACTATTGATGCTCTTTTCTTAACATCATTTTTAACATCTTTAATAAAAGCATGATATCTTTTCTTTGTGTTATGAAAATCAGGTATGGTATCTTCAATATCATTATTAGTATAATCAATAAGCATTTTTTGAAAATTACCAAAAGCCTTACCAGCATTATAAACTACTTTTTTATCTACACTTCTATCATATACATCAGCATCTTCAATAAAATTATAGGCTCTATAATAGTCTTTCTCATCAAGGCCATTATAATGTTCATATAAACAACTATCATCATTAGTTAAAATAACTTTTAATAAAGGATGAATATTATCATTACTTCTTTTCATTTTATTTTCAATGAAAGTTGTAACTTTTTCAATATTTTGCATTAACTTAAATGGTTCTTTAAAAACATTTGTATTTATTTTTTGAAATAAATATTTTTTATAAACACCATTTTCAACCTCGCTAATAACAACAAATGTATTGTTAATATTACCATTTCCATATGGTTCAATACTAATAATTTGACCACTGATATTAAATTGCGATACTATTTGTTTTAAATCTTCATTCATTAATAATTTAAACTCCCATCATTTATTAATTTACATTTTCCTTGACATTAATAATTATATCATAAAAATAAGAATGATAATTTGTTTTATAGTCATATAGATTCAAATAATACTTTTATCAAAAGAATATTAAAACCTAAAAATAATATTCTAACTCATTTTATTATTGTAAAATATTTAGAATTCAAATAAGATTACACCATTATAATAAATCTATGCTATAATTAAATTAAAATACGTTATATAAATATAGATTGAAGGTGTAATTATTGAAAAATAAAGGATTTACATTAATTGAATTACTTGCAGTAATAGTAATATTGGCTATTATATTAGTAATAGCAATTCCAAGGATTTCAAATTTAGTTACTAATGTAAAAAAGGATGCATTTAAAGAAAATGCTAAAATTATTTTAAAAGCAGTTGAACAAAAAGCAGCATCTACACCAGAATATAATTTTACAACAATTAATAAAAATAACATTGAAAGTGAATTGGGTATAAAAGGAACAAATTATTCAGAATTATCAATTACCAATTCAGGTGTAATTACAATAAAAAGTAGTGGGAAATGGCAAGGATTAATGGTTTCGGGTACTAAAAACAGTTTGGTTGTTACTGAAATCAATGAAGAAACAACTACAGACACAACTGTAACGACTACTGAAGAAAACGCAATAGAATTTTCAATTGATGTTTATCCAACCACAACTATGGCAGACGGTTCAGTTACAGTTTCTGCATCTTTAGAAAAAGGAGATATTTCAGAACTAATTGGTCAAGAAGTTACAATTACTTTAACAAGTATTAGTCCTAATCCTGGAGAAAATATTTATTCTGGTTCTACTGTGCTT
>CAYNHX010000076.1:0-3021 GCA_964397275.1 uncultured Muribaculaceae bacterium
TTCTTTTACTTCTGGAATACTATCTATTTTATTATAGAATACTGCTATCGGATATAAGATCATATATAAAAATTGTTTCTCTGTTTTAGAAAACTTTCCATTTTCTAATATTTTTGTCATCTCTTTTATATCTGTTATATCTTTTAGCTTTCTATATATATTTAAATTATTATATTCTTTATTATCATAATTTTTGTTTATTTTGTTTATCACATATTCATTTGATAATATGGCTTTCCATATTTGAAAACTATCATTCATTTTTGATTTATTTGTTCTGTGTCTTACTCCAATTACATCTACATCTACTGAAGATATATTCATTTGTTTTTCTAATGCTATTGCAATAATATCCCATTCTCCACCCCAGTCAAAATTATATTTTTTGTCTTTTACTATTTCAAATAATTTTTCTGTTTTAGCAACTATTGCTCCTGGAAATGGTGATTTAATAATATTTTTATATTCTTTAAAAAATATAGATATAGCTGTATTACCTATTAACATATTACTTCTACCTGATGCTCCTTTAATATTAGGCAATATTACATCTGCATTTTTTAAGTTTTTTGTTAATTGTTTAATAAAACCATCCATATCGTTAATACACCAATCAGGATCTATAATTGCAATATAATCAGTATTTATTTTTTTACTTTCTTTTGCTATTGCTGCTACTCCATAATTTTTATTAGGAAATATATTAGTTTTATTAAGTATTATTTTTATATCTTTTATTTCTTCTTTTATTTTTTTTATATCTTCATAATTATGATTAAATCTTGCATCAAATAATATTAATTCTACATTAAAATTATTATCTTTTAAGATTCTAGATGATTTTTTGAAGAATTCAATAACATTAATAGCATCTTCATTAAACCAGCATGTTCCCCAAGTTATACTTGTTTTATTCATTTATATCCCCTCGTGTTTTTTAACCCTATCTACTACTTTTTTAGTTACCGGCAAGCAAATTATTTCATAACTAGTTTTCAATATTACTTGAATAATTATCATTGACACTATTTGTGGTGTAGGAATACTACCAATAAATGCTATTACTACAAAGATTAATGAATCTAAAAATTCACCACATATTGTTGATATTATTGCTCTACTTCCAAATTTATTCCCTTTTTTCTCTTTTAGTTTAACTAATACTTTTGAATTAACTATTGATCCAATTAAATATGCAGTTAATGATGCTAAACATATTCTAGGCGTTGTTCCTAAAATGGTTTTAAATGCTGTATTGTTTTCATACCAAATAGGTGCTGGTAAGTATATTGCTAAGGTAAATATTAATGCCATAAATGCATTCATAGCGAATCCTATTAGGATTACTTTTTTAGTTTTTTCATATCCATATACTTCTGAAAATAAGTCGTTGATTATATATGATATCGGAAATACTAGTACTCCAGCTGTTACTGAGTATGTTCCTATTTTTAGTAATTTTGCTGCTAATATATTTGATAATAATAAGCAAGTTACAAATATTATTCCTAATACCATCATTAAATCTAAATTTTTGTTTTTAATTTTTTTGTTTTGTTTTTTCATTTTATTTATTTCCTTTCATTTTTTTAATATAACTAAAATTCATGTTACAGTCTTTACAACAATTTATATTGTCATAATCTTGATTTATTATTTGATTTTGAATAGTCCGCATTTTTTCTCCGTGCCATATTCCATATAAACTATCTTCATATACACTCCCAACTACATTTTGATAACTCCAATCTCTACAACAAATGATAACATCCCCATTCGAACTAATTACCATTTGATCTAATGGCCTATCACATAATCCTGTATATTCGATATTTTCTATTATACTTAGTATTTTTTCTTTTATATTCCAACTACCTCTATATTCTACATCCCATGCACAAAGTGAATATTTACCCAGTTCTATTTTGAATTCTTCTTCATTATAATATTTTGTTTTTGGTATTGCAATTCTTATCATTTTAAGCAATTTTGGATCTTCAATACTTTTTAATAATTCAAATAATCTATCTGGATAATTTCCCATTACTTCTTTATAGTTTTCTTTTTGTATTGCTGGTATACTTACGTATAAAGTTGTAAGACCACTTTTATATAATTTACTAATTGTTTCTAAAGTTAATAGTCTACCATTACTTGATAGTGTAATTTCCGTGTCTGGTAATCTGCTTTTAGTATAGATTATAAAATCAAATATTCTGCTATCTAATAATGGCTCGTTATTATTAAATAATGTTATTCTTTTCAATCCATAATTAGATATTTCATCAATTATTTCTTTAAATTTTTCTGGTTTTAATAATGTTAGTTTCTCATTCTTACGGACATCTTTATAAGGGCAGAATTTGCATTCACCCTGACATTTGTTCTCTGTTTCGATTAAAATTGATTTAGGAAAATCTAATGCTTTTTTTCTCATAATTTCCTCACTTATCAAAAAAACCATATAAATCTATTCATTCTTTTTATTAAGCAAATTATCTGCCAAAAATATATTAATTTCTTGGCTATATATTAGCAAACTATGTATTTTATGTCAATAAAAATAAATTCAATTTTTTATGTAATTTTATAAATACATCTAACATAATATCAAAATTTATTTCATATTTTATTATTTTATAGATAATATATTTTTTATACAAAAAACTAAGATGCGTAATATCTTAGCTTAATTATTTATTTCTTTTCATTTAATTTTGCTTGAGCTGCTGCTAGTCTTGCAATTGGTACTCTAAATGGTGAACAAGATACATAGTTTAATCCTATATTATGACAGAACTCAATTGATGATGGTTCTCCACCATGCTCTCCACATATACCAAGTTTAATATTCTTTCTAGTTTGTTTTCCTTTTTCTACTGCTATTTTAACTAATGATCCTACTCCTATTTGATCTAGTTTAGCAAATGGATCTGATTCAAATATTGCCTTTTCATAATAGTCGTTTAAAAACTTGCCTGCATCATCTCTTGAAAATCCATATGTCATTTGAGTTAAGTC
>CAYNHX010000077.1:0-286 GCA_964397275.1 uncultured Muribaculaceae bacterium
AAAGTTATGGTATTAATGTTGCAAAACTTGCTAATTTACCAACTGCTTTAATAAAAAGAGCAAATGAGATATTAAATACACATGAGATGGAAACAAAAATTACAAAAAATAGTGTCCAAATTTCTATGGATTTATCTCAGCCAATATTAAATAGTAAGGATAAAGAAATTTTAGATAAGATAAAATCTATTGATTTAAAAAATATCACACCAATTGAAGCACTAAATTTACTTTATGAATTGAATAATTAATGTATTTGTGATAATATATAATAAAATAGGAGAGT
>CAYNHX010000077.1:296-1122 GCA_964397275.1 uncultured Muribaculaceae bacterium
TGAATGAAAGAGAAAGAGTAATTATTGATTTAAACACTTATTTAATTAATCAAGCAAATCTAGATATTACAGTTGAAGAAAAGAAAAAAGTATATGAATTAATGATAGAAGATTTTGAAAAGTGTATTTCTGAAGTAGAGGAAAAAGGAGAAGTACTATTTGAAAAACATTCTGATGCAGTTAATAGAGCATATGAAAAAATGTTGAAACAGTTTGCAAGTAATGATACTATTGTTGAAAAAATTAGAATATTAAAAATTATGATTAAAGAAATAAATGATCAAATTGAAGAACTAATTAATAATAGTAAACTTAATGTTGAAAACACAAAAAATGAAGCTTTAATAAATGCGGAAGTTGATGAAGTAAAATGTAGACTATTATCTAAAAAATATACTTTTATTGATAATTTCCCATTTGAAAATAGCTTTATGCAAGATATTGCAAGTGTGTTATTTTTAGAATGTAACTTTAGAGATATTAAAGTAAATGAAATAAAGTTAAAACATGTTTTGTTTTTAATAAATAAAATTCAGCAAAATAGTAATGTTTTTGATATTAAAGTATTAATTAATTTAGAAAAATACTCTAATATGAATATTAATATAGTAAATAAGTATAATTTGCTTGATAGTAATACAAAATCTAAATATATAAGTATAATAAAATCATTATTTGAAAAATTAGATCCAGAAAGTAATATATAACTACATAATTTGTAGTTTTTTTAATTGATTTATGATAAACTAACGCTAGGTGATATATATGAATAGAAATGAATCAAGAGTAATAATGATGACTATTTTATATCAAATATTTATATTTG
>CAYNHX010000077.1:1132-2296 GCA_964397275.1 uncultured Muribaculaceae bacterium
CAAAAAAATTAAATATGATATAGATGATGTAATAAAAGAAAATGTAGAAATTACAAATAATTTTGTTAATGAAGTAGTACATGGTGTTTTAGATAAAAAAGTAGAAATTGATAAAATAGCTAATCACTATTTACAAGATTGGAAAATTAATAGACTTGGATTCCCTGATCAAGCAATTTTAAGAATGGCTATATATGAAATGAAATACACAGATACACCAGCAGTAGTATGTATTAATGAGGCTATTGAATTATCTAAAATATATTCTGATGAAAAAGTTAAAAACATGATAAACGGAGTACTTGATAATATTTATCATGATATGTAGGTGATTTATGGATGATAAAAAGTATTTAACAGTAACAGCACTTACTAAGTATATTAAATATAAAATTGATAATGACATTAATTTACAAGATGTGTATTTAAAAGGCGAAATATCTAATTTTAAAGCACATACAAGAGGTCATTATTATTTTACTATTAAAGATGAACAATCAAGAATAAGTGCAATAATGTTTAATTATAGTGTTAGTAATATTAAGTTTATACCAGAAGATGGAATGAACATGTTATTTCATGGAAAAATAAGTGTATTTGAAGCAAGTGGTAATTATCAAATATATGTGGATGAAATGTTAGAAGATGGTGTAGGAGCATTATATATTGCATATGAGCAATTAAAGAAGAAATTAAAAGAAGAAGGTTTATTTGATGATTCTCATAAAAAACCAATACCTAAAATACCAAGTAGAGTAGGTATAATAACAGCATCAACAGGAGCAGCAATAAAAGATATATTGTCTACTATTAAAAGAAGATATCCAATTTGTGAAACAATACTTTTTCCAACACTTGTACAAGGAGAACTTGCTAAAGATGATATAGTCAAGAAGTTAAAAATAGCAGATACTTATAATTTAGATGTAATAATACTTGGTCGTGGTGGTGGTTCTATTGAAGATTTATGGCCATTTAATGAAGAGATAGTAGCAAGAGCAGTATATAATACTAAAACACCTATAATTAGTGCTGTTGGTCATGAAATTGACTTTACAATATGTGATTATGTTGCTGATTTAAGAGCAGAAACACCAACTGCCGCAGCAGAAAGAGCAGTGCCAGATATAAATAAATTAAAAAAAGATATAAATAATTATAATA
>CAYNHX010000077.1:2306-2981 GCA_964397275.1 uncultured Muribaculaceae bacterium
ATCAAACTAAGATATTAAAAAATCCAATGAGTATGTATGAAATAAAGGAGCAATTACTTGATAATTATTTTGACAAGCTAATAAATTATATAAAATCAATTATATATTTTAATAATCAAAGATTAGTAAATATTAAAAACAATTACATATTTAAAAAACCAGATACTATTTTTGAAGAAAAAAATAATAAACTAAATTTATATATAGAAAAGATAACTATTTTAAATCCACTTAATTCATTAAAAAGAGGATATGCTATAATATATAAAGATAATAAAGTAGTATCAACAAAAGAAAAAATAAAAAAAGAGGATATATTAAATATAAAAATAAAAAATGGAACTATTATTAGTAAAGTTATGGAGGTAGAAAATGGAAAAAAACGAGAAAAAATTTGAGGATAAATTAGAAGAACTAGAAAAAATAGTGGGGGAGTTAGAGTCTGGAGAAGTAGATTTAGATCTTGCTCTTGATAAATATACTAAAGCAATGAAGCTAATTAAAGAATGTAATGATAAATTAAAAAATGTACAAGAAAGCGTTAATAAAATATTAAAAGATAATGGGGCATTAGAAGATTTTAATATTGAGGAAGGAAAATAGGTGACTATATGACTTTAGTAATAATGGCTGCAGGAATGGGTAGTAGATTTGGTGGTTTAAGACAAATTGAAC
>CAYNHX010000078.1:0-2266 GCA_964397275.1 uncultured Muribaculaceae bacterium
ATATTATCAAATGTAATCCGGGAATTGATATATTAATGGGCTCGCGCTATATAGATAAAAGTTCAATAATAATTAAACAGTCAAAATATAGAATATTTATTAGTCGTCTGGGAAATTTTTTTATACAATTATTTTTGTTAGATGGAGTAAAAGATACTCAGTGTGGGTTTAAGTTATTTAAAGCTGATGCGGCTCGAGATATATTTAATTTTCAAAAAGTAAAAAGATTTGGTTTTGACATTGAGGCTATTGTGGTTGCCAAGAATCTTGGTTATAAATTTCAAGAAGTGCCGGTTGCTTGGTTGAATGCCGAAGGGAGCCGCTTAAGACCGATAAAAGATGCTTTAATAACCGCCAAAGATCTTATTTATATTAAACTCAATCTTTGGTCCGGTCGTTATAATCATGATTAGTAAAGTTATCAACAAGATAAAATTTAAGTCCACAGAAATGTGGACTTTTCTTTTTTATTTAGCTAATATTAAATAAATAAAATTAGTAGACAAACTGTGGAAAACTTGTTATAAAGTTAAATTTTTTTTGGCTTATATTAGTTAGAGATACTTTTTCTTGACAAAAAAATATAGATTTTTTGAATGTCGTTCTGTTGCTTATTTGAAAATATTTTTGTTTGCAGAAAGACTCAAAAAAAACTATAATTAGTAGTGTTAGATGTCTTTAATCTATTATTTTTTATGTATGACGTTATAATTATCGGCCTTGGTCCGGCTGGAATGACGGCGGGTATTTTTGCGGCCAGAAGAGAAATGAAAACTCTAATAGTCGGAAAGGATTTGGGTGGCCAATTGGTCTGGGCCAGCGAGATTGAAAACTATCCCGGAGCGCCAAAAATATCCAGTTTTGATTTAATTGAGAAAATGCGTCAACAGGCAGTTGATTCTGGGGCGGAAATAAAAAATGATGAGGTTAAAAGAATTGAACCGCAAGCCGACGGATCTTTTTTAGTTCACACGGTTAGAGATTCTCTTCAAGCGCAATCAGTTATAATTGCTATGGGCTTATCCCCGAGACGTTTGGCAATTCCGGGAGAAATCGAACTTGGCGGCAAAGGGGTTTCTTATTGTGCCAATTGTGATGGGCCGTTTTTTAAAGGTAAAATAGTGGCGGTGGTTGGTGGCGGTAATTCCGCTCTCGATGCCGCAGAGGTTTTATCTAAAATAGCTAAACAGGTTTATTTGATTCATCGTCAAGATTCTTTCAAAGGCTTTGAATCTTTGCAGGAAGAAATAAAGAATAGAGATAATATTGGAATAATGATGGAGTCGGAAATCAAGGAAATAAAGGGAAGTAACAAGGTTTCTGGAATTGTTGTTTTAAATAAAAAAGATAATAGCGAAAAAGAAATAGACGTTGATGGAGTATTTATTGAAGTTGGAAGAATTGCCAGCACTGATTTAATCTCTGATCTCGTAGAGAGAAATGATAAGAATCAGATAGTTGTTGATAATCAAGGAGCGACAAAGACGCCCGGCATATTTGCCGCTGGCGATGTGACTAATTGCGAGATAAAACAAATTACCGTTGCCACTGGTCAAGCGACTGTAGCCGCTTTAAATGCTTACAAATATTTACAAGAGAAAACCGGAAAGAAATTTCTTAATTTGAAATATTAATAAAATAGTATGAGCAAAAAGTTAATTAATCTTTTGGCGGCTGATATGGGGTATGGGCATCAACGCCCCGCTCATGCTTTACGTCATTTAAGTGGCGGGGAAGTTTTTATTGTTAATGATTATAAGGGGATTGAAGATTGGGAAAAAAAATATTGGGTGAATACTCAATCGTCTTATGAAAAAATTTCTCGTTTAAAAAAGATACCTTTGTTGGGACACTTTGTTTTTAAAGCGATGGATGCTTTTCAAAAGATAAGGCCGATGTATCCAGCTCGCAATCTTTCCAGACCGACAGTCCAGCAGTTAGCTTTTTATTCCGCAATTAAAAAAGGTTTGGGAAAAAATTTGATACAAACGATAGATGACGGCAGGCCACTAGTCGCAACTTTTTTTGTTGGCGCTTATATGGCCGAGGAGCATGCTTATTCCGGCGATATATATTGCGTTGTGTGTGATACCGATGCTTCAAGAGCTTGGGCGCCGCTTAATCCGCAAGGAAGCAGAATTAAATATCTTTTGCCAAATGATAAGTTAAAGGAAAGATTCTTAATGTATGGTGTTCGTGAAGAAAATTTAATTGTCAGCGGCTTCCCATTGCCAAAAGAAATAATCGGAGAGAATAAAGAATCAGC
>CAYNHX010000078.1:2276-2949 GCA_964397275.1 uncultured Muribaculaceae bacterium
CTTGTCTTTAAAGCGTCGCGTGTTGCGTCTTGATAAAAATTCTGAATACCAGAAAGAATACGAGTCTCTTCTGAAAGATATTTTACCAAAAGGCGATGTCGATTTTTCCGGTCCCGTAACAATTGCCTATGCTGTCGGCGGAGCCGGGGCGCAGAAAGAAATCGGCGGCACTTTATTAAAAGAATTAGCTCGTGAAATTAAGCAGGGGAATATCGCCTTAAATTTAATTGCCGGAGTCAGGCCGGAAGTGCGTGATTATTTTATGTCTGAAGTCGAAATAAACGGGTTAAAAATCGGCGAAGGCGTAGAAATAATTTATGCCGATAATAAAAATGATTATTTTTCCAAGTTTAATTCTGTTATGGCGGAGAGTGATATTTTATGGACAAAACCTTCCGAATTATCATTCTTTTGCGCCCTTGGTTTGCCGATGATAATTTCCGAGCCGATAGGCAGTCAGGAGGATTTTAATCGAGAGTGGATTCTGTCTGTTGGCGCCGGTATTGACCCTTTGCCGATTGAACATGTTGAAGAGTGGCTGCCGGATTTATTGTCTTCCGGTCGCTTGGCGCGAGCGGCTGTGGATGGATTTTTAAACGCGGAAAACATGGGTACTTATAATATAGAGAAAATATTTAATTCATAACTATGTCCTGGCTGTTTGTCGCTTTAG
>CAYNHX010000079.1:0-2871 GCA_964397275.1 uncultured Muribaculaceae bacterium
CAATGAAAGAAAAAGAGAGATTGCAACACTAAAAGTATTAGGTTTTAGAGACAAAGAAGTATCAAATTATGTATATAGAGAAATATTCCTATTGACATTAATAGGTATAATATTTGGATTATTATTAGGTATAATATTACATAAATATGTAATGTATACAGCAGAAACAGATAACATTATGTTTAAAGTAGTAATTAAATATAGAAGTTTTATATATTCATTAATACTCACTCTTATATTTTCTAAAATAGTACAGGTATTTACACATATCAAGTTAAAGAAAATAGATATGATTGAGTCATTAAAATCAATTGAATAATATTGACAAATATCAAATTATGTATATAATTTAAAGCTGAAAGGGAGAGATTAAGATGATTAAGTTTAATAATGTCCATCATCATAATCACTAGCACTTGTAATTACAAAATTGTAGGCACAAGTGCTCTTTGTAGTGCTTGTCGCCTGTTAATAAACTATACAGGTAACTGTATAGTTTTTAAATTATTAATTAATTTATGATATAATAAAAAATAGATATAAAGGAGAATAATTATGGAAAAAATTAAGTTACAAAATATTAAAGGTAGTTTTGATTTTATGCCCAAAGAACAAAATATTAGAAATAATATAATAAATACATTAAAATGTAATTTTGAAAAATATGGGTATTTGCCAATTGAAACACCAATAATATGTTATTATGATTTATTAAAATATAAATATAGTGAAAAAGCAGAAATATTAAATGAAATATATAAAATTACTGATCAGGGTGATAGAAAATTAGGACTTAGATATGATTTAACTGTACCATTTTGTAAAGTAATAGGTACACAAAAAGATTTAAAATTACCATTTAGAAGATACGAAATAGGTAGAGTATATAGAAATGGTCCTGTAAAATTAGGTAGGAATAGAGAGTTCTATCAATGTGATGTAGATGTAGTAGGAATAGACAGTAGATTAATAGAAGTTGAACAAATAGAAATGGCTATTAAAATATTTAATGAATTAAATATAGATATAATAGTTAATTGGAATAACAGGAAATTAATGTCTGGTCTTATTATTGAAGCTGGTATTAAAGATGAATTAATATCAGATGTAATTGGAGTATTAGATAGAAAAGATAAAATAGCTAAATCAGAAATGGTTACAGAATTAAATGATTTAAATATTGACAATAAAAATATTAATATATTATTTAATCTTTTTGAGATTGATTTCAAGTTATTAAAAGAAAAATATATAAATACTAATAATAATTATTTAGTAGAAGGTATAAAAGAGATATCAGAGGTATTTAAATATTTAAAAGAATTAGGTATAGAAGATAAATGTTATTTTAATCCATATTTAGCTAGAGGATTAAGTATATATACTGGAATAGTATTTGAGTTTTATGATAGTAAAAGAAGATTAAATTGTGCGCTTGGTGGAGGAGGCCGTTACGATAAAATAATTACAGAGTTTATTGATGATGGTAATACTTATCCAGCAGTTGGACTTTCTTTTGGTCTTGAACCAATATATACAATATTAAAGAAAGATAAGAAATTTAATAATAATTTAGTAGATATATATTTAATACCAATGAATACAGAAATAGAATCTTTAAAATTAGCAAATAATTTAAGAGATATGAATTATAAAGTTATTATAGAAATGAATAACAGAAAAGTAAAAAGGTGTTTCGAATATGCAAATAAAGAAAAAATACCATATGTAATTGTACTTGGAGAAAATGAAATAAATAGCAAAGCATTTAATATCAAAAATATGAAAACAAGTAAAGAAGTAGAAATAGAATTTAATGATTTGAATAAAATTAACAATATAATTAAGGGATAGATAATGAAAATAATAAGCAATTATATAAAAGAATTTAGTGAAATGAGTAGAGAAGAAAAGATGCAAGTGATACTATTTGCAGGACTTTTATTTATTTTGTTAATATCTATTATTAGTAATATTTATATAAGATCTAAAATAAAACAATCAAGGAAAGATTTTAAAGATAAATATCAATAATATTTATCTTTTTTAAGGGAGTGGAGTATATGCTAAGTATAAGTAATTTATCATTAAGATATGGTAAAAGAATATTATTTGAAAATGTTAATATTAAATTTTTAAAAGATAATTGCTATGGTTTAATTGGCGCTAATGGAGCGGGTAAAACCACATTCTTAAAAATATTATCTGGTGAAATAGAAAGTACAACAGGAGATGTTATAATTACTGATAATGAAAGGATGTCAGTATTAAAGCAAAATCACAGTTTATATGATAATTATATGGTTTTAGAGACAGTAATAATGGGCAATGATAAACTACATAATATTATGAAAGAGAAGGATGAAATATATTCAAAAGAGAATTTTACTGAAGAAGACGGATTAAGAGCAGGAGATTTAGAAGCAGAGTTTGCAGAACTAAATGGGTGGCAAGCAGAAACAGATGCAGCAATTCTTTTAAATGGATTAGGGGTTACAACTGATAAACATAATTTAAAAATGAAAGAATTATCTAGTGAAGAAAAAGTAAAAGTATTACTTGCACAAGCATTATTTGGTGATCCAGATATATTATTGCTAGACGAACCAACTAACTATTTAGATATAAATGCAAAAATATGGTTAGAAAATTTTTTACTTGAGTTTAAAAACACAGTTATTGTTGTATCTCATGATAGACATTTTTTGAATAAAGTTTGTACTTATATGCTTGATATAGATTATGAAAAAATATCATTATTTCCGGGTAACTACGACTTTTGGTACGAATCTAGTCAACTATTACTAAAGCAAACCAAAGCATCAAATAAAAAGAAAGAAGACAAAATACAAGAATTACAAGATTTTATTA
>CAYNHX010000080.1:0-2841 GCA_964397275.1 uncultured Muribaculaceae bacterium
AGCATTTTCAATTACCATATCTAACAGTTTCTTCTTAATACCTTTTTTAGGCACTATTACCTTTAAGTTTAATGCGCCAGTAAGCAATTTATTATCTAAATCATTTTGTAAAAATATTTCTTTTGGTTTGTCACTATTTTCATAATACTTTACTATGTAATAAATAATATTGTCGTTTTTATCACCAATATTTTCAAATATATTTCCACTTCTTTTTGTTATCTTACCATTTCTAATATTAAAAACTTGAATAGATATGTAGTCTTTATCTATGTAATATCCAAAGACATCTCTATCAATATTATCTACTATATCTACTTTTTGTTTTTCTAATATCTTTTCAATACTAATTAACATATCTCTTAACTCTTTAGCTTTTTCGAAATTTAATTTCTTGGATTCTTCTAACATACTTATATTTATCTTTTTGATTATTAAATTACTATTACCTTTTAAAAATTGTGTTATTTCCATTAACATATCTTTTATGGTATTATTATCTACTTTATTAATACAATAACCTAAACATTCATTTATATCATAATATAAACACTTATTTTTAGGCACTATTTCACACTTCCTAAGTGGATATAATCTATTTAGCATCTCTACTATACTTCTAGCAACATTAACATTAGGATATGGTCCAAAAAGAGGTCCAGACTTAGTATTTTTATTCTTAGTTCTAATTATTAATAATCTTGAGTATTTTTCACTGGTAAGTTTAATATATGGATATGATTTATCATCTTTTAATAAAATATTATATTTTGGATTATATTTTTTTATTAAATTTATTTCAAGTAAAAGAGACTCAAGTTCATTAGTAGTCACTATATATTCAAAATCATTAATATTATCTACTAAAAGTTTAGTCTTACCTGTTTGCATCCTATTAAAATATGAGCTTACTCTTTTTTTTAAATTCTTAGCTTTACCAACATATATAATTATATTATTTATATCTTTCATTAAATAACATCCAGGATTAATAGGTAAAACCTTTAACTTATCTTTTATCATATTTACCTCAATACATACAAATTATAACATTTATAAGTAATTATGTAAAAAGTATTATATAATTATATGGGTGATATATATGTATAAAATTAAAAATATTTATGATATAAAACATATTGAAAAAAAATCAATATTCTACACTAAAGTATTTAATGTAGAATCAGATATTGATGCAAAAAATATTATTAGTGATATTAAAGCAAAGTATAATGATGCTGATCATTATTGCTATGCATATGTTATTAATGAATATAAAAAATATAATGATGATAAAGAACCTTTTAACACAGGTAAAAGTTTATTGGATATTTTAGAAAAGAATAATATAAATAATACTCTATGTATAGTAATAAGATATTTTGGAGGAATAAAATTAGGTAGCAGTCTTAAAAAAGCTTATACAAAAGGTTTATTAGAATTAATAAAAAACAATTTAGAAGAAATAAAAAATTATATTAATATTAATATAACTTTTAATTATGATAATGAAATAGTAATTAATAATATTCTTGAAGATTCAAATATTATTAATAAAATATATGATGAAAATATTACTTATATGGTTGAAATAGAAGATATAAAATATAATTATATTATTAATAAATTAAAAAAATATATTATTAATTAATATATTTTTAGTTTCCTGGAAAAACATAAGTAATTTCATCTCCTGAAACACATATATCTATATGCTCAGTCGCTTCAATAACGGTTTTATTTATTGGATCAACCAGATTTTTTTCCAATAGTTTAGCATCTTGAAGAGTCGCTATTGTAACTGTTTGAATGCAACCTTGACTTGTATTATTTAATAAATCTGGATTATTTGATATATATATTTTAGCAGCAGATTTTATATTATCTACTAAAACATTATATTCCTTTTGTTTTTGACTACTAACTATATTTTTTATTACAGGAATAGAAATTATTGTTATTAGTGATATTATTGCAATTACCGCCATTAATTCTATTAAAGTAAATCCTTTTTTATACATATATTCTCCTTTATTACGGAATAAGTGTAGCTAATATGTCTTCATCACTATTTTCACCATTTAATAAAAAAACTTGATCTGCTTGTAATATATATATATTTATATATCCGGTTGGAGGGTTTTTATGAATTACTGCATTACCAGCTAGTATTCTGTTTTCTAAAAATGCGCATCTACCAATCCAAACAATACTATTTGGAATTGTTACACTTGTTAAGCTATTTTTTTCAAAAGCATGTTCATCTATTGATTCTATTCCTTGGTTAAATGTTAAACTATTTAATTCGTTACTAGCAAATGCATATTTTCCAATTGCTGTTACATTTCCTGGAATTATTAGATTCTCTATATTATTATATTGAAATGTATTATCTCCTATTGTGTTTAGTCCTGTACCTAATGTAAGTGTTTCAATTCCACATCCAGCAAATGCCCTAGTACCTATTGATGTTACACTATCTGGTATATCTAAATTATTTATATTATTATTAAAATTATTAGAATCTTGTTCTATTTGAGCAGGAGTATTACTAAATGCATAGCCACCTATTGTTTGAACTGTATTTGATAAATATATTTCGCTTATTTTTATTGTATAAAATCCCGCATCCCAGTATTGTTGATACTCATCACCAGGATAAAATGCATAACCCGATATTGATTTTACCCCACTATTTACTATTACTCTATTTATTTGAGAAATAGTAATATTTAAGGAATCATATGAAGATATAAGCTTTTCTAAATTGTTAGTAAGATTTTCATTGTTTTTAAAAATTGGTCTAAAGATTCCTTGAATATCCTCTCCCCAATCAGCATA
>CAYNHX010000081.1:0-2443 GCA_964397275.1 uncultured Muribaculaceae bacterium
TAGTTATAGTCTTGCTAGTTGAGGCTTTAATTGAACCAGTTAAAATAAAACTATATTTAACTAGCCATAATTAGTGGCTAGTTTTTTATTTTTTATTTATCCTAAGCTTAATATTCAAATAAATACTATGGTATAATTATAACGATTGGGAGTGATTTTATGCACGTAAACATTATTGGTGGAGGGCTAGCTGGAAGTGAAGCAGCTTACCAATTATTAAAAAGGGGGTTGGTTAAAATGATTGAAGGTTTAATGAAAAAAATAGGGTATGTAAAAGAATCCGAAATTTGTGGTTTTGATTATTTAACAAATAAAGAAAAAAATATTTTAGAAACTGTTAATTTAGCAAAAGTATCTGGTACTGATTTATTCATAGATTATTTAGTATCTACAAATACACAGAAATTTTATTTAAAAGAAAAAGGAAAAAAGAAAGCATTAGTAACTTTGGAAGTGTAAAAAAATGAAAATAGCTTTTGTAGCACAAACTCATTATTTTGATTGTGCTATACCTAACAGATTACCTGGTCATGAGATGAAAGTTTTTAATTATAGTTGGGGACAAGATACTTCGACTATAGTTAAGGAAAAAGATAATTTTGATATTTGGTTTTTTATTAGAGGAGAATATTTTCCTGAAGAGGATTTAAAACAATTATCTGGTAGAAAGATATGGATATCAACTGAGCCTATTGAAAGAGAAGGAGTTATTAATGAAATACGAATGGGAATGAGTAAGTCTTTTGATAAAAAATTTCATTATGATAAAAGTCATACAGAAAAATTAAGAAATTTAGGTTTAAAATTTGATAGTTATTTTCAATTACCTGTTAATTTAGATATATATAAACCTGCGGGAATAATTGATGAAAAATATGATTTTTGTTTTATGGGAAGAAGTACTCCGAGACGCGAAGAATATATGGGAACACTTAAACACCTTTATAAATTTTTACATATAGCTCACGGAATGATTGGACAAGATTATGTTAATACAATAACAAAGGCAAAAATAAATTTGAACATACATATTGATAATTATCCTCAATTACAACATAGAGTTCAAAATATGTTGGCTTGCAGATGTTTTGTAATGAGTGATATTTTATCACACAACGAAGATTTAAAACCTTACGAACATTATATTCCTTTTACAAGTGTGAATGATTTAAATAGTATGGCTAAAAAGTGTTTAGATGATATTGATTTGAGAGATAAAATATCTCAACAAGGATATAATTATGTTAAAGAAAGATTTGATTCAGTAAAATGCTGGCAAGATTTAATTGAAAGGTGTGTTTAATGAATGAAATTTATAATGAAGATTATTATACTAAAGCAAAGAATAGTCCTTACATCGGTTATCCAAAATCTAATTTAGGTGTTGATGTATATTCTGTTATGATGTTTAGAGCTGATGAAATTTGTGTGGCTTTCCCTTCAAATATTTCAATCATTGATTGGGGCTGTGCAACCGGAATATTAGTATCTATTTTAAGAAACAAAGGTTTTAATGCGATAGGATATGATTTTGCTGAATGGGCAATTGAAAATAAACTTTCTGAGTTTGTTTATCGAGCTGATGCTTTAAAAATAAAAGAAGAAGAAATTCCAATTGTTGATGTAATGTATAGTTCAGATTTTATAGAACATTTACCACCACAAGAAGTTTTACCTTTTTTAATTAAAATATCTAAACGTTGTAAAAAAGAAATGTGGCATTATGTTCCTTTTTATCCTGAATTAAATACACCAACAGCAGGTCCTGGTAATGTTCATTTAACACAAGTTAATGCAAAATGGTGGCGAGAAATATTTGAAAAAATACCAGATTTTAAAATTATATTTTTTCCAGCAGATGTTTTTGGTGGAATGGTTAAATGCGAACGAAAGGGGGAATTAAAATGAAAGATAATTTAGGAAAAGAATGGAAGGAACCTGTATATTTGGATTTAGGTTGCGGTCCTTGGAAAAGAGCTGGGTATATTGGAATAGATATTAGGGAGTTTTGGGAAGGAAATAAAATTGATGATTATAAAGTAAATGCAGATATTTTTTGTGATTTAAATAAAGGTATTCCTTTTCCTGATAATTCAGTCGACCAGATAAATATGGGTCATTTTTTAGAACATGTAGCTAATCCTTACAAAATGTTAGATGAATGTATTAGAGTATTAATACCAAATGGAGTAATAGATATTGTTGTGCCTTTAAATGAAAATGTACCGAGTATATTTATGTCGTAAAGTTCGGCAAACTCATAACCAAACCCAAATGTTCCACTTGCGGGAATTATGGGATTATCAAGTTCTATACCGCATAAATTGACATTTAATCTTCCCATAAAATCTCCTCTTTTTCCATCACAGGGCCATCTTTGCAAATTCTTTTGTAACCTGTAAGGGTTTTACAGCTGCAACCCATACAAGCACCGAATCCGCAT
>CAYNHX010000082.1:0-2402 GCA_964397275.1 uncultured Muribaculaceae bacterium
ATATAGTTATGATTATCCAACAGCCTCAAAAGTAAGAGTGTGTTTTGAAAAACAGCGATACAATAATGAAACTTTTAGAATATTAGTAAAAGTAACTGATAAAATTAATTCTAATAATGTAATAATAAATCCTAATTATAGATTCTGGCAACCCCAGGGTTATTCATATAAAGATGATATCGAATGGGCATTTAAAGACTATGAAGTAAATTGGTAATATTTAATAATAAAATACAAAAACTAACAAGGACGTTAGTTTTTTTTAATAAATAGTAAAAAAATTATAGAGAAACAACACATATGTTTATGATATAATTATAATAGGTGATTAATATGAAAGAAAAATTAGTTAATTTATTAAATAATAGTTATAGTCCACATTCTAACTACAAAGTAGCAGCAATTGTAGTTATGAAAGATGGCAAAGAATTTAACGGAGTTAATGTTGAGAATGTTAGTTATGGTGCAACTATATGTGCCGAAAGAGTAGCAATTAACAGTGCTATATCAGCAGGATATAAGAAACATGACTTTGAATCAATATATATAATTAATAGTACTAATGATATTAGCGTACCTTGTTTTATATGTAGGCAAGTATTTTTAGAGTTCTTTGAATTATCAAAGGAAGTAATATGTATAAATATTAATGGTAACGAAAAAATATATAAAATTAGTGATTTATGCCCATACCCATTTAATTTTTAATAAAAAATAACAAGAGTACCTTTTTATGTTATAATTTAATTGGTGATATTATGAAAAAAGAAAACAAAAAACTTACATTACTTTTAGTGTATCCGGATTTTACTGATTTAGATACTAAAAAAAGTTTTACTGGTGGTAATTATAGTGAGGGTTTAGCATCTATTTCTGCAGTTATAAAACAAGGTGGATATAATGTTAAATTGTTTCATATGCATTATAAATATGAAGAAGAAGAGTTTAAAAAAGAAATAAAAAAATATAACGCTGATTTAATTGGTTTTAGCATTAGAACAACAATGTTTGTATATTCAAAAAGCATTATTAAATGGGCAAAAGAAGCTTGTCAAAGATCGTTTATATTCGCAGGAGGCTATCATGCAATGTGCGCCCCTTTAGAGCTTTTAAATATCGATAAAATTGATGCTGTATGTGTTGGAGAAGGAGAATATCCAACTTTAGAGCTTATGAATAAAATGAGCAATAATAAGAACTATTATGATGTAAAAAGTTTTTATTTTAATACTTCAAAGGGACAAATAATTAATGAGATTAGACCACTTATAGAAGATTTAGATGATTTACCATTTCCCGATTTTGAATTATTTGATTATGATAATCTAATTAGTACAAAAGTAAATGGATTGCTTGTAATGGTAAGTAGGGGTTGTATTTTTAGTTGTACTTATTGTGGCAATTCTTTATTCAGAAGTATATATCCAAATAAAGAAAAGTATGCAAGATTTAGAAGTCCAGAAAACGCAATAAAATATTTAAAAATACTATTAAATAAATATCCTAAAACAAAATTTATTAATTTTAGAGATGCAATATTTAATATGTATGCAAAATGGTTTAATGAATTTATAGAATTATATAATAAAGAAATAAAATTACCATTTACATGTAATTTAAGATTTGATTTATTAAATGAAGAGGTAGTAAAAAAGATGGCAGAAGCAGGTTGTTATCAAATAGATATTGGACTTGAGTCCGGAGACGAAGAAATAAGAAAAAAATATCTAAAAAGATTTACGACAGATGAACAAATGATAAATTCATGTAACTGGTTTAACAAATATAAAATTAAGACTTTAACATATAATATAGTGGGTCTTCCATATGAAAATCTACATAAAGTATTAAAGACAATAAAATTAAATTCTAAATTAAAAGCAGATGAAATGATACCAAATATTTTTACTCCTTTTCCTCAAACAGAGTTAGAGCAAATAGCAAGAAAAGTAGGAAAGATTAATGAAAATTTAGAATCTGAAGATAAAGTATTTTTTGAGCAAAAAGATTTTTCAAAAACAGAGGTACTTTTTGCATCAGTATACTTTAATAAATACATAAGAAGATATAAAAGAATTGCTAAAATGCCCAAAGCCATTAGAAAACCATTAGAAAAATTTACTGATTGGACATTTACAAGTAAATTAATACCAAGAAAATTATTAATTGCAAAAGAGCAATTTAAAGATAATTCTAGAAGAAGATTAAAAAAATATGTTAGAAATAAATTCCCAAAGTTATTGCAAAAAATTAAATCATTAAAAGTAAAAAATATGTTAAAGGCAAGAAAAAAATAAACTTAAAGTTGCAATAATAATATCCAGGATATATAACAAATATTATTAGGGGAGGTAATATGCAGAAAAGTGAATTAGAATTAGTTAATATTACAAAAAAACAAG
>CAYNHX010000083.1:0-2345 GCA_964397275.1 uncultured Muribaculaceae bacterium
TTAACAAAGCATCGGCAGACACTCTCGGCGGCATCAAGGTTGGCGAAGGTCTTTCCATTGACAGCAACGGTGTGCTTTCGGCAGACGGGGTAATTCCCTGTGAAAATCAGGAAGACAGTACCGCGTCAACTGTTGCAGACCTTAAAACCGCTTTTAATGCCCTGCTTGCAAAACTGAAAGCAGCAGGATTTATGGCTGCGGACGAAGCAACCGATTAAGAAAGGAGGCGGTGATAAATGGCAGTCAATTTACTTGCAAAGGTCAAGGCAAACCTGATTGTAGAGCACAATCAAGATGATACGCTCTTGCAAAGCTACATCACCGCCGCAGTTTCCTATGCCGAGGGCTACCAGCATTTAGCCGCCGGATACTATGACGAAAATGATATGTCAGCTAACACTGAACAGGCAATCATCATGCTTGCAAGCCACTACTACGAATCGCGTGACGGTTCTACCGGTGGCTTTTTTGCTGACAGCACAGCAGCCGGCGAAATGGTTTGGAAGACGGTAAACAACCTTCTAAGGCTGGAAAGAGAGTGGAAAGTATGAGCTTAGGAAAAATGCAAACTACAATAGCCATCTGCACGAGAGCAAAAACCATCGATGCAGATGGCTTTCCCTCGTACACCGAAACCACTCTTGCAACCGTAAGAGCCTACATGGAAGAAAAGAACATGAGCGA
This sequence comes from uncultured Muribaculaceae bacterium, assembly GCA_964397275.1. Lineage (GTDB taxonomy): Bacteria > Bacillota_I > Bacilli_A > RF39 > UBA660 > DAOOPL01. The sequence continues at coordinate 685 of CAYNHX010000083.1, forward strand.
AAAATGGAGAAGCTCGTCTGTGTTTTCTGAAGCGGACGTGCTTTTTCGTTTTCGCTTTATTCCTAATCTGACACTGACAACAGCAAACTACATCAAGATCGGGACGGATAGATTCGACATCACGAGTGTGGAAAACGTAAGGCAGCGAAAGATGTATTACGAGGTACTCGCAAAGCACATGGAGGAATCCGATGGCTAACGTGAAGATAACAATGCCCGAAGACCTGATGATAAAGCTGTCAAGGCTCGGTAAAGAGCAGGACAGAATTGCCGCAGAGGTCTTAAAAGCCGGAGCAGAAATTGTTGAGGATAAGCTACGAAGCAATTTGGCTTCCGTGGTCGGCAAGAACACAAAGAAGAAATCCAGAGCTACCGGTGAGCTCGTCTCGTCTGTCGGTACATCTCCTGTCCTCATCGGCAAGAACGGCAACAGCAACATAAAGGTCGGATTTGGTGAACCGCACTCAGGTGGCAAAGCAAACGCTATGCTCGCATCCATCATCGAATATGGAAAAAGCGGACAGCCGGCAAAACCCTTTATGAAGCGGACAAAAAGCCAGACAAAGAAACCTGCGGAGGCGGCAATGGCGGAAAAACTGAAACAAGAGGTGGCAAAGCTGTGAGCATACTCTCTGAATTAAAAACCGTGGCAGCAGAGTTGAATATCCCTGTTGAAACAGGCGCATATACCTCGGCAGCTCCGGACTACTTTCTCGTTATGACACCGATCATGGACAGCTTTCCGTTGTCGGCAGACGATAAGCCCGTTTCGGAGGTTAACGAGGTGCGGCTATCACTCTACAGCAGGGATAACTACTTACAAACAGCAACAAGCCTTACAAAATCCCTTATCCGTTCGGATTTTGTAATTACGGACAGACGCTACGTGGAATATGAAACGGAAACAGGCTATCACCACTACGCAGTGGATGTAGCAAAAGAATACGAATTTAAGGAGGACACATAAATGGCAACGATTGGCTTAGACAAACTGTATTATGCCACCATTACCGAAGCTACGGCAGCATCGACCGGTGTGGAAATCGGTGATGAAACCTATGGCACGCCTGCGGTGCTTGCAAAAGCAATTTCCGCAGAGCTTTCCGTAGAACTCGCAGAGGCAACGCTCTATGCAGATGACGGCGCTTCCGAGGTCGTAAAGGAATTCAAATCCGGCACAATTACTCTCAACGTTGACGATATCGGAGCAGCAACCGCAGCGGCACTCACCGGCGCACACGTCGATGAAAACAAGGTACTTGTAGCGGCAAGCGAAGACGGCGGCGCACCTGTGGCCATTGGCTTTAGAGCTAAGAAAGCAAACGGCAAATACAGATACTTCTGGCTTTACAAGGTGAAGTTCGGCGTGCCTGCAACCAACCTGCAGACAAAGGGCGACAGCATTACTTTCTCGACACCTACCATCGAAGGCACGATCATGCGCAGGAACAAGAAGGACGATGCAAACAGACACCCGTGGAAGGCAGAGGTAACTGATGGCGATACCGGAGTATCCGCATCGACGATTTCCGGTTGGTTTACCAGCGTATATGAACCCGACTTTACAGCATAATTCAGGAGGCAAATATGGATAACGAAAGAAGTTCAAACATCAATATCGGCGGCGAGACTTATGAGCTTATTCTCACTACCAAGGCAAC
>CAYNHX010000084.1:0-2165 GCA_964397275.1 uncultured Muribaculaceae bacterium
CGGATGAGAACAAGCTGAAGATATCGGCATCGGGAGGCAGTGCAACGGATGAGCTGGTCAAGTATGACGCTGGCGATACAACGGCAGGGTATGTGGCTGACAAGATCGTTGCCGGGACTGGCATAACGGTTGCAGAGGGGACAGGAGCGAATGAGAATAAGCTTGTTATTACCAACTCGGCCCCAGCCCCTACTTTGGTATTGGATAAAGATTTTGAGTTTTGCGTTAATGCCGGTATTGCGGAAACGTTTAAGATTGATCTGAGCGCTGCCTACGGGTACACAATAACGAAAATAAAACTGGAATCAGACGGGACGCTTGAAGATGTATCATTGAAAATCAATACAACTGCCGTCACGGGTTGTAGCTCTATGGATGTAAGTACGATAGCATCATTCACAGCAACGGACACAAATATAGTTATTGAAAATGATGTAGTGACTATAAACACTACCGTTAATTATTCCGGGACACCGACTGTTTTGAGAGGAAAATTATTGTATACGAAATGATTTTAACGAATTGCAACTGTGCTGAAAAAGTCGAATGCGGGTGTGAGCTCGAATTCGATTCCTACGAAACCGGAACCACGTCTGTTTTGGATGTTGGTAATTTGGTGAATGTGGGGGCTGAAAGTTGCGAGATTGAAGGGTATGTAATTGACTGGTACCGCGACGGGGAGCTTGCCCTGGTATCGGCTTCGGAGGTTGGATTAACAGATGAAGCTACGGCAATTCACCCGTTTACCGGAAACAGCGCAATCCCGATTGAAGGCGGGACTTATGTGCCAGTGGTCAGGTTTGTGATTATTGACGGGGAAAAGATATTTACGACGCCGAAACTTTGTCAAAAATGGTGTGATATGACAATTACCCTGCCTGAAATTGAAGTAGAGCGGCTGAATTGTGGAAGTTCAAATATTACTGGGGATTATCAGTTTCGAATCATATATTATTCAAATGTGCCAGGATCGCTGCCAAGCCGGACCATTGCCATTGATCTGCCTGCTGACCAATCGACAAAGTACATCGCATTTTATTTTTACGGGGCCAATGTTGCTGATCAGATTGATGTTCTTCTCAACGGTATCACGACATTGACGAGTTGGGTTGTTGGAGATAATCTTACTGCAAGTCAATTTAACACGCAACCTTATCACAGGGATAGTACAGCCTGTTATTTTGTAGTTGAACTTCCGGAATATGAAGAAGGAGATTTTCTGAAAATTGTTATCAGCCCAAGCATAATTGAAGAAATACCACAGACAGACTGGGAATTCAGGTATAAGTGTTTAGATAACTCAAAGGATTTTGATTGCAGTATTTTTTCTTTGGCGTTACGTGAATATGATATTACAGACTGGTCGTTTGTACATAACGAAGTAGCTTGCCAGCGTGAATTCCGTATTAAAATGGTGTATCCTTTCCCGGTTATTAATTCCGGAGATAATTTGTGGTTTTCAAGATATATGGAAATCGGTACAGGAATGTGGTCATCTGCTACCAATTACTTGAGTAATCAATATGCCGGGGTTAATCTTCAGCATACAATGGGTTATTACTTTAGTCAGTTTTATGTGACGAATTATAATATCCGTTCAGCCACAGCCGGAAATGTAAATCTGAAAAAAGTTGGGAATGTTTTTACATTCACTTTTTCGGATGTGGATGATTACAATACGGTATATGCAAATTATCAGGCCGGTATTGCATCGGCCTGGTACACGACACGTGAAATTTCAGATACTACCGATTATAAATATTACAGGTTTTGGAATTTTTTATGGAGATCGAGACCTGAAAATTGTGGGGATACTACTAATGTTAGCAGAACACTAACGTTCCATGTTGGCAGTTCTATTGTTTTTAGTGATAGTGGAGGAATCTATACCTGCACTATCACTTCACTTGTTGTTACAAACGATTATAGTTCAGATACGTGTAACAATGCAGTAACACTTATCAATAGTTATATAATTGCTGTCAATGGCGCCATAAGTGTATCGGATTACGATGAAAACACTCTTTGTTTTGAGTATAAAATGTTTGGTTATGGTGGTGGAATCAGTTCGGTAATACCACAAATTTATAGCAGCAATTACGGAGCCGTTTCTGTATATTCTTATGGAAATGTTGGACCTTGCCTTCCATTTGATTTGATGTGTG
>CAYNHX010000085.1:0-732 GCA_964397275.1 uncultured Muribaculaceae bacterium
TTAATTTCTTTTTCTGATAAATCAGTTACTAAAATAAATGTTCCTTTTTCATTAATATTATCAAGCACATTATATTTAGATAAATAATTATATTTAGTACATATAACTACATCTTTATTATTTATATAATACTCACTTCTAATTTCATCCTTAGAAATCCTTAAATGACATTTAGTAACATTGCCACTTTTTCTAGAGTCATATTCGAAATATCCCTGTACATATCCTTCTGTATTGTTACCTAGTACAGATAATATATCTTTAGAAGTACTAACCATACCATCTGATCCATAACCATATATTAATATTTCTTTTGTACTATTATTTTTTATTTTATAATCTGGTATTTTAATGCTTAAATTAGTAACATCATCTTCTATCCCTACTGTGAAGTTATTAAATGGCTTCTTACTATTTAAATGATCATATACGGCCTTTATGCATGCTGAATCAGTATTCTTACCAGCAAGACCATATCTACCACCAATTATTAATGGTTTTTTAATAACATCACTAAATGCCCCTAATATATCTAAATATAGAGGTTCTCCACTTGACCCATGTTCTTTTGTTCTATCAAGTACTGCTACCTTCTTAACTGTTCTAGGAAGGACATTAAATAAATATTTTTTACTAAATGGACGATATAAATGGACCTCTATTAAACCTATTTTACTATTTTCATTATCTATTACTTCTTTAATGGTATCACATACTGCTCCCATAGCAATA
>CAYNHX010000085.1:742-2090 GCA_964397275.1 uncultured Muribaculaceae bacterium
TTACAGATTCTGCATCTTTACTACCATAATAATTAAATGGTTTATAGTCTTTACCAGTTAATTCATTTACTTTCTTCATATAATTATTAACTATATCTGGAAAGTCATTATATACACTGTTTCTAGCTTCAGTATTTTGAAAATAAATGTCATCGTTTTGAGCAGTACCTCTGATTACCTTTTTAGAAATTATACTGTTATTTTTAAATTCACTTATTTTAGAAAAATTTACTAACTCTTTTATTTTTGATTCATCAAGTACTTTTATTTTTTTATACTCATGACTAAGTCTAAATCCATCAAAGAAATTTATTATTGGAACTTTACCTTCCATTGTAGATAAATTAGCCACGATTGATAAATTATATATATCTTGCACAGATGAAGATGCTAAAATTGAAAATCCAGTTTGTCTTACTGCATATATATCTTGATGATCCCCCATAATACTAAGAGCATGTGTTGCAAGTGCTCTTGAAGACACATTTATTACGCAAGGTAATAACTCTCCAGCTATCTTATACATATTTGGTATCATAAGTAATAATCCTTGGCTGGAAGTATATGTACTTGCAATAGTGCCTGCCTGTAATAATCCATGCACGAAACCAATAGCTCCTGCTTCTGATTGCATTTGTACTACTTTAACACTATTACCAAATAAATTCTTTTTCCCTTTAAAACTTAATTCATCAATTAATTCTGCCATATCTGATGATGGCGTTATTGGATAAATACCAGCAGCTTCAGTAAATAAATATGAAACTTCTGCACATGCAGTATTACCGTCAATTACTTTATAATTCTTATTCAAGTTAAGCACCTTCTATTCTTTTATAATTATAATATATTTTATAGTTTTTAACAAGAAAAGAAAAAATCTATATAATATAGATTTTTAAATTTTATTATTAAATATATTTATTTGGATCAAATAATAATAAAGATTATCAATGTTTTGCAGTATTATTACTTTTTTCTTCTTCTTTCTTTTCCCTAAGTTCTTTTTCATCAAATATGATTTCGGAATTTTCAAATATTTGACCAACCCAATTCATACTCTGCGCTCCAAAAGTTCTAATTAAATCGTATAGAGGCGTAGTGTAATAACCATATTCATCCATTTTTTCTTCATTTCTCTTGAACAGAACGATATGTTATATCTTCAGATCGACCTTCTAGAGTATGCAAAGGCCATAATTGAAGTGTTAATAATTCCTGTCCCAATTTAGTTAATTTAACTTTTACTATGGTATCAAGCATAATTGTTTTCATGTTTCTTCATTTCCTTTTATAACTATATTATATATTTTTTGGTGCGGGTGAAGGGACTTGAACCCCCATGGAT
>CAYNHX010000086.1:0-2088 GCA_964397275.1 uncultured Muribaculaceae bacterium
ATATAGGAACTGATTAAATAGTACTACACCACCAGAGAAATCAACACCAAGTAAAGTCGATAACCCAGGATCTTTTAAACTATCAAATATAAATGGGTACATAGCTGCTATTGTTGGAGATGCAATTGGAGTACCAATTTGATCTTCAATATCTTGTTTACCATATATTGGGAGCATAGAACTAAGTACTTTCTTTTGCTCAAATCTAAGTGGTATTGCCTTTATTTCCATAGCATCTAAATAGTTTTTCATTTGTACTTTTTTAGTTTCTAATTCTTCTTTACTATCTGCTGTAATCATCATATGCATTTGAAAATCATATATCTTAGATTGATTAGTAGTAATCATTTGTATAAAATCATTTAATGATTCATAATCTTGTCTTAATCTTTCTTGATATAATTTGTCTTTTTCTTTTTCATATAAATCTCTTAATTCACTAAGCTGTTTATTAAGCATTTTAGACATCAAAGAAAATGGTACCGGTATATGTTTTATTACTATTTTAACTCCTGAATTACTTGTTATATTAGCTAAAAAGCCTGGTGTAATCCAATTTGGAAAAGATACAGCAGTAAGTATTGTTGCCCACTTATCACTAATTACAAAATCTGATGGATGAAATTCTAGACCCTTAGGTGCTAATTCTTTCTTTATATTCATTATGCCATCACCGTCCCAAAATTAGTGGTTAACCCACCATTTAAGAAGTTATCAAGTAACGTTCTTAAATCATCGTTATTTGCTTGGGCTGCTACTAAACCTGCAGTTGCAAGACCATTTATCATGACTCTAAGTCTCTTTTGTATATTATCTACATTCTTATCTTTAAATAATATATAAAACTCTACATCTGTAACATTCTCACTAGCAAAATCGTTTGCTTTCTTTAAATCTTCAGCAACTAATTTTCTAGTTACCGAATCCTGTGAACTATTATACAATGTTTGTAATTGTGCTAGGTAAACAGATATATCTACTGGACGATCTGCTACAACAAGCCAAAACTCAAAATCTAAAGTATTATAAAAATTCTTTAAATTATCTATTGTACTAAACTGTGAAGACTCATCTAATATAAAGATATTCTTTGGCGTTATTTTAACACCTGCTACTTTCTCTTTATTATCAAGCTCAATCATACCATTTGCAATAGTCTTAACTGGTACTAATAGCTCTGTTGTTTTATTACTGTTCTTCGAATTCATCTTTTGCACACCAACCTTTCCATTTATACTTTTGTTGTGTTGTAAAAAACTCATAAATATTAATTATTACACATAGCATATTATGATAATATGCAAATGGCATAACTAAAAATGCTGCTATTCCCAGTGGTGCAAGCACTAATGCTGCTATCCACAAATTACCTGGTCTTACAATTAGAAATGCTATAAATGATATTGACGCTCCAACTATTGCAATTACTAAATCAATTGGTCTAAATGTACTAAATATTAACATTCCCTTCTTAGTATTAGCAGGTATTAAATACTGTTGATCCATACTATTCCTCCTTTATATCCTTTTATATTATGGTGCTGGTGGTGCTGCTGGTGCCGGAGCTGTTGGTGCCGCTGCCTTTTCAAGTTCTCCTTTTTCGGCTTTTGAAATTGCCTCTCCAGCTTCAGCCAGTATTTTTGAAGCATTATTTGGGTTTAAATTTTCAGAATTACCGTTTGCATCTTTAGTTGTATATATTTTTTCTTCTATCAACCTTAGTTCTCTAGAATATGTATCTATTTGACTTTGTATTAACCCAATTTCTTCTGTTGAAGCACCACTTGCTTGTGCTTCAGCCTTCTTTTTCGCAAGGCCAGGTAAATTTTCATTAATTTCAATATATGTTTGCAAATCTTGTTGTTTTTGCTTTTGAAATAACAATTGGAATTCTTTTTTACCATCAAATGACATAGCTGCATAGTCTGCTTTTCCTAAAAAATCATCATAATTCGCTTGTGTTATAATTTTACCTGGAAATTGTCTACTTCCAGTAAAATTCGCAGAATAATTTGGGTCTATTGCAAAGGTGTTTGCTGTTACTGGTTTACCACTAAAGTTACCATCTTTTCTCATACCTAATTTACT
>CAYNHX010000087.1:0-124 GCA_964397275.1 uncultured Muribaculaceae bacterium
ATTCTAATATTTCATCGTCTATAATAGGTTCTATTACTTTATTTACTACTTCTTTATTTACTACTTCTTTATTTACTACTTCTTTCTTTGGTTCTATTACTTTATTTACTACTTCTTTCTTTGG
>CAYNHX010000087.1:134-2068 GCA_964397275.1 uncultured Muribaculaceae bacterium
ATTCTTTTAATTCTTTAGATTCTAAAAACTTTTGTTTTTCAACCTCTACATATTCAGGTCTTTGTTGTTTTTTCCATTCTAAATAAAATATTTCACCGTGGTTTGTAGTTAAAAAACTATTTGCATAATTATCATTTAACTTTAAATATACATACTTTTCAAAATCGTATTTTTGTTTTTCATTAATCATTCTAAAATTCACCATTTATTCAATTTATAACTGTTTGAAAATAAAAATGGGAGAAAATATTCCTCCCAAAAAATGTTTGCATTTATACAAACTTTCCAGAACCTCTGAAGAAAAATAAACCTTTTCTTGCAAGTGGTCCTGCTGCTGGAACAGCTTGAATAGATAAACTTACAAATGGTCTTCTACCTGTAGTTCCTGCAGCTACAACTGCTTGACCTGTAGTTGCAACTCCAGTACCTTGAGCTACTCCGCAAGTTGTACCTATCTGTGCTTGTTTGTAATTTCCAGTTGCTCTACAAAAGAAATCCGCCCAAACGTTACCTTTCAATAAGATTGGTACTTTTACGTCGTCGTTTCCACCAAGTGTATTATCTACGTTTGCTGCAACAATACCGTCAATTAAAGTATCTGCTGTTGCGTTTATTACTACTCTTCCTGCTGTGTTTATAGTTACAAACTGACCTTTAATATAATTAGTAGCTGCTAAAGCGTTGAATGATTTAACAATCCCGTCTTTTGCAGAACCAACGTGGTCTTGTGTTTTTGTAACTCTAGTTGTGGTTGTTAATGCCATCTAAAATCACCTTTTTGTTTTTTTTAATCTCAATAATAACTTCGTATTATCTCATAGATTTGGAAGGAAATTTAATTTTCTCAATAATACCCTTCTTATATTATTTTCATCGAACTATCCTAACAAAAGTTAAGTATTTAAGCACTTGCAATTACTATTGCTTGTACTGCTACTGCTGGTGTTTGTTTCTTAGTTGCTTTTACTACAATCTTTCCTGTTGAAATACTCTCAACATAAACACCAAATGAATCTCCAACACCAGTTACTGGTCTTGTAGTTCCTGAGATTCCTGCAACCGCTACGTCAGCTGCGATTATTCCTGTTGCTGTAATTTCAACACTAGCAATTTCTCCAGGACCGCTTGCTGGTAATGTAGCTTTTTTATAAGTTCTTGTATCTCCCGCTGCCAAATTAATCAACTCCTTTTTTTTATAGTTCTTAATTTATATTAAGTATTATTTTTCCTTTTTCTTTATACAACCCTTTTGTTGTATTTTCTAACATATAATCTACATCATTTATAATTTCAATGTAATCTGGATTATATCCTCTATAATGAATTGCTTTATATCCTAAAGCAATTAACTTTTTATCTCTTTCTAAATCTCTATTTAAATCACTATGAAAATGTAAACCATCATACTCAATTACTAAATTAAACTTCTCTATTAAAATGTCAACAATCTTTCTACCAATTCTTTTATTTGATATAATATTAGAAATATCTTTATATATATCTTTTACTTTATTGAATAATATTTTTTCTTGATAACTTCTTCCTTCTGGATAATAATTTGATTTTTTTATTCCATCTAACATTTTAATTGTTGGATTTTTCCAAGATTCTTTTTTAACTTCGCTTAAATGTTTTTTAGTTTTATCTGTATGATGCATATTTCCTGTATAATTTCTTTTTTCTTTTGTTTTTTTTACAGCTAATGTAATTTTATCTACTAAATCTTTTGGTCTTTTTTTTCCTGTATTATACGGCAACTTACCTTTATTTGAAATACTTATTTTTTTTCTATGCTCTTCAGAAAATTCCCTATTTTTTAATTTATTACTAACAACCATTAAACTACTATTATTTTCTTTCTTTAAACCAAAATTCCAAGGCTTTATTCCTTTTTTTGACCAATGATTTTTTTTCATTTTTAATTTTGATTCATC
>CAYNHX010000088.1:0-2063 GCA_964397275.1 uncultured Muribaculaceae bacterium
AAATAATAATGTTGTAGATTTAAAAATAACAAAACTTGCATTAGAAAAATTAAAAGTTGATAAATTAGGTCTTGATGATACCGATTATAATTTGTTAAAGTCTATAATAGAGAAATTTAATGGTGGACCAGTTGGTATTGATGCTTTAGCATCATCTATTGGAGAAGAACAAACAACAATAGAAGATGTTTATGAACCTTATCTATTACAAATTGGTTTTTTGAAAAGAACATCAAGGGGAAGAATTGTTACTAAAAAAGCATATGAACATTTAGAAATAGAATATAATAAATAGGAGAGGTATGAAAACAGCTGATTTTGATTATAATTTACCTGAAAACTTAATAGCGCAATCTCCTTTAAAAGAAAGATCAAATTCTAAAATGATGATTTTAAACAAAGAAACTGGTGAAGTAACTCATAGTTTTTTTAAAAATATGATTAATTATTTAGAAAAAGGAGATACTATTGTTTTAAATGATAGTAAAGTATTGCCAGGAAGATTGCTTGGAAGAAAAAAAGATACTAATGCAAATATTGAAATATTGTTATTAAAAGATTTGGGTAATAATATATGGGAAGCACTTGCTAAACCGGTTAAAAGATTAAAAATAGGAACTATAGTTGAGTTTTCAAAAGAGTTATCATGTAAATGTATAAATATTTTTGATGAGGGTATAGTACAAGTTGAGTTTATATATGAAGGTATATTATTAGAAATATTTGATAGATTAGGAGAAATGCCACTGCCTCCTTATATACATAAAAAATTAAAAGATAAAGAAAGATATCAAACTGTATATGCTAAAAATATTGGAAGTGCAGCTGCTCCAACAGCAGGATTTCATTTTACAAAAGAAGTATTAAATAGTATTAGAGAAAAAGGTGTCAATATTGAATATATTACATTGCATGTTGGACTAGGTACATTTAGACCTGTGAATGCTATTGATATTAAAGATCATAAAATGCACAGTGAGTATTATGAAATAACAAAGGAAGTTGCACATATTTTAAATAATACCAAAAAAAATAATAAAAAAATATTGGCAGTAGGTACAACAACAGTAAGAGTACTTGAAACAAACATTAGTAATGGTGTTTTTAAAGCACAAAAAGGTTTTACAAATATATTTATATATCCTGGATATAAGTTTACCAGTATAGATATGTTACTTACTAATTTTCATCTTCCAAAATCAACATTAATAATGTTAGTTAGTGCTTTTGCAAATAAAAATAGTGTATTAAATGCATATAAACTTGCAGTTGAAAATAAGTATAGATTTTTTTCATTTGGAGATTGTATGTTAATTAAATAGGAGATAGTATGAAAATAAAATATGATTTAATAAGCTGTGATAAAGATGCTAGATATGGTATTTTAAAAACAAATAGGGGAGATTATTATACTCCAATATTTATGCCTGTTGGTACTCTTGCAAATGTAAAAACATTAGTGTCAGATGAATTAATTGAGTGTAATAGTGCAGTTATACTTGCTAATACATATCATTTATGGTTAAGACCGGGAAGTGATATTATAAAACAAGCAGGTGGACTTCATAAGTTTATGAATTATAACAGACCAATTTTAACTGATTCTGGAGGATTTCAAGTTTTTTCACTTGCAAAACAAAAAGATATTTCTGATTTAGGAGTTAAATTTAAAAGTCATATTGATGGTAGTCAGTTATTTTTAACACCAGAAGAGAGTATTAGAATACAAAATGATTTAGACTCAGATATAGCAATGAGTTTTGATGAGTGTGTTGCCTACCCATCTACATATGATTACATAAATAAAAGCATAGATAGGACTTATAAATGGGCAAAAAAAGGCAAAGAAGTGTTTAATAATAAAGATCAATCTCTTTTTGGTATAGTACAGGGTGGTGAATATACTGATTTAAGAGAAAAAAGTGCTAAAGATATTGTATCTCTAGATTTCGATGGTTATGCAATTGGTGGTACAAGTGTTGGTGAACCAAAAGATGTAATGTTTAAAATGATTGAAGATTCAGTAAAATATTTACCAAAAGATAAGCCTAGATATCTAATGG
>CAYNHX010000089.1:0-2063 GCA_964397275.1 uncultured Muribaculaceae bacterium
ACTTGGTGCTGAGCAATGTCAGATAAAGAGCTCTATATGCTTTTTCCAGTTCTCCGGCGATTAATGTTCTAGTTGGGCCGATGAGCCCCCAAAACGGTGCTCTGTCACTTACGCGCAAGACCTTTGCTAATGCACCGCCAGCGCATGCAGCGACTGTTATCAGCAGATTCAGTCGAGTAGCAACGTTTAGCTCCGTAATTGGCAGCTTCAGTTCCTCCCAGTAGGCAAAAGAACCATCGGCAAACTGAAAGCCATCTTCGTTGCCATGGCATTCAATATGTAACATTGGAATTATGTTTTGCAAAGCAGCATCTTCCCGACACTTGAAGATACACTGAATGAATTGATCACCGCTTTCAACTCGCAAGTAATGAACGGCGGGGGTTGGCGAATACCCGATAGACAAAGTTTTGATATCTTCGAATAGACGTTTCGCAGTGTTGGAATCGCCAGATGGTATTGAGTCTATTACTAGAATCTGATTGAAAAGATTAGTGTCCATGCTTGCTCGCTAAGGAAACGCTTAACTGACAACAAAGAGAGCCGCTGTCAGAGCTCCTGTTACCCAAACCATTATTGAAAACAATGCTAACGCGGGGAGTGGATTATTCTTGAACAATAAGTTGTAAATAAAGCCTAGGGTGAAATGCGTTATGTATTGGAGAACAACCATGCACAAGACGAATGCGATTATCCCGACCAACCAACCGAAAATCTTTATCAGTGCGATAGCAATAATACCCCATTGAATGAACGAAAAAATATTATAGCCCATCGCATATGGCAATGTTTTCTGCTTATAGAAGAACATGCAATACTCCCACAGGCTAACTAGGACAAAAATAGATACCAACGTTGCTATTTCGATCATTATTCTTGTACCTTTGACATATGCGTCTCGTAAGTATTTTTACAGTCAAGTGCCCTGCAGCGTCCCATTAATTCAATTGTTAATCGTCGTAGTCTTGCATATTTGTTAAACTTAATCAATAAGGGAGGAAGTTACTCAAGCGAACCGTTCAAGACTTAGTTATGAGGATAAAACATTAGTTAAATATGCGCGTGTTTCAGATACCATAACAGGTTAATTTTACGTAATAAAATTTTTCAAATTTTTAGGGGACAAAAGGGTCAACCCCTTTTTCTTCTGAAATAAACAGAATGTCATTATTTTTGAAAATGATAGACTTCGAATAGTATTCATTACGTGTTTAATTAATATAAAATATCCGATGATAAAAATTCAATTATGGTGATTTTATAATGTCAATATCTCTTTTCATTCTTAATGAAATAATTTATATTAAAAAAAGGTATATTTAGTTTTTAGAGTCATAAGGAGACAACCTGTGAAAATAAAAATATTTCCCCTCTTTATTTTATTTATCATGATAACTGGATGTGCATCACAACCGCTGTCAAGAACCGTAACTATGATAGGAAAAAATAAAGAGTTCTATGTCGGCCGAATAGATGGTACTGCTTCAGGTTTTATATTGAACATGCAAAACGGACCAAACGGCGAAAAATTTACCGGAACTTATGTCGTTGTGGACCGAACCGCATATAGTAGGTCACAAGGGGGGATAATGGTTCCTGTGGGAAACCAGTTTCCCGCAGTTGGTTCAGCAAGTAGTTCATCATCCAGCCGTATTGATGCTCATGGTTACTGGTATTCAAAAGGAGATAAGGGGTCAACAATGAAGTGTGTGTTGCAGGCTGGAATAGAATTCCACGGGCAAGGTACTTGTCAGCACAGTAACGGTAGCGAATATGAAATAACTTATTAAGGCTCTAACCAATAATGCTAAGTCATGATATTACAAGGTGGATATAAAGAACAATATCAAAGAGTACTGAGGTATTTGGAAAAGGTGAAGCATCAAGATAGAGGTACCCTTGAGTATTCTGATGATATATGGGCTTTTTTTCAAAATTGCTGGCATCTAAAAGATTGGATAAGAAACGATCCTGTGTTGTCTTATAATATTAGAAATAGGATTGAAAAAGAGACAAAAAAATTTGACAGTCTTATGATATGCGCGGATTTAACAAATAGAAGT
>CAYNHX010000090.1:0-2047 GCA_964397275.1 uncultured Muribaculaceae bacterium
ATCAAGTACAAAAATATTAGCAAAGTTAATACAATCAGATTCAATATTAAATGATAAAGCGTACTATAAATTAGATAGTGATGGTAAATTATATAGATGTAATGATGGTGAGACGTGTAATAATATTAAAGAAATTAAATATAATGGTAAGTTAGTAGCTTTTTCTAAGGATTCTATAATACTAGTTAAAAATGAAGATGGTACAGTAGAGTTAAAAACAGGTGGAACAATATGTGATAAAACAAAAAATAATTGTATTTCAGCAACTAATAGTACAGTGTCATTAAAGTCAGTAAAAATAGATGATGTAGAATCTGTAAGCGGTGTAACAACAACAGCATCAACTACTGTTACTACTACAGATAGTCAAGAAACAGAATTTCCATTAACAGGAGATATTAGTGCAGAAGGTAGTAATGTAAGCTATTCATTTGGTTCAAATGGAGTAATAACAGTTTCTGGTACAGGAGCAATAATATCTGCAGATTATGAAGATTATAGTTATAGACAAGTTGCAGTAAAAATACTTTATCAACTTATTGAAAATGATGTTGATTTTGCCTCAATAAATGCAGCAAAAACTTTAATGGGTCTAGAAGAATTTGCGGATTCAGAGGTTTTACTTATGGTAACTTCTAATATTCTAATTGGAATATATAGAAGCCCAACAACAAATATTACTGATTTTGTAGATTGGTTTTATTTAGAAAATGGGTTTTATCCTCGAATTTTTTCTGAAATTTCTAATAGAGAAAATAATATTTCTGATTTACAAACAATATTTTCTTGGGTTTTTGGTGCAGAAAACTTTAATATGGAATTTGATTACATAAAATCAAATTCTCTAGTAATAGGTTCTGGTGTAACAGAAATCGGAGATTATGCGTTTTACGGATTAGGAATGACATCAATATCATTATCAAATACAGTTACTAAAATACATACTGGAGCATTTAGATATAACTCATTTACATCTGTAACTTTACCAAGCAGTATAAATACTGTTGAAAATTATGCATTTGCAGATAATGAATTAACTAGTATTATAATCCATGAGAATACATTGGATTTACAAGAAGATTCGTTTTGTAATAATTCAAATCTAGTTAATCCAACGTTTTATGGAAATACAACAAATGGCGGTTCATTTGATGACCCAGTAAATCTTGGAGGAACATGTAAATAGGAGGGAATTATGTTAAAAAAGATATTAATAATACTTGCAATACTTTTATTAATTGTAACAGGAATAGTACTATATATTAGTAGAGATTCATTTGATAAAGCATATGAAAAAATGAATGTAGGGAAAAACGGTATAAATGGATATAAGTTAGATTTAAGAGTTATCTCTGCAAATAAAAGCAAGAGTATATCTTTGATAATGAATATAGAAAATTATATGAATGATGTGTATAAAATTACTGAAATTGATATTGAAACGCAAAGACAAAGATTATTAGATATTTTTAGTGGTAAAAAAATAGAAATTACTGATGCTATATATATTAATGATAATGTTGTTTATAAAAAAGATACCGATAATAAATATAAGGTATCAAATGACAATGTAAAATATACTAATTCTAAAATATATTTAGAAGGATTAAAATATGTAAAGAAAACAGAAAGGAAATCTAAAGAAAAATTAGGAGGAAAAAGTTATAAAGTATATGATGTTGTTTATGAAAAAGAAGTAACCAGCTTAATTGCAAAGTATTTAGATTTTGATGATGTATATAAAACAGTGCCTGAATCAACTGGTAAGATATATATTAATAGTAATGGATATATTTATAAGATAATATATTATATAGAGGATATTACAGTAAGAGCAACATATTATGATATTGATAATATTAAAAGGATAGTAATACCAAATAATTAAGTAGGAAACTACTTTTTTTTATTTTAAAGACATTTATTTCTAAATATTATATAATATAAGAGGTGATTAATATGAATAAAATTAAAATAATGGATAAAAAGTTGGCAGATAAAATATCTGCTGGTGAAGTAATTGAAAAGTGTGTATCAGTTGTAAAAG
>CAYNHX010000091.1:0-2027 GCA_964397275.1 uncultured Muribaculaceae bacterium
TCTGTTTCATTAACCAAAGTGCTATCATCTCCAATTGCAATATATTCCATTGCCGGTAATGAAGCATTTCCTGTTTGGAAAGCCAAATAATTTAAACCTGTTATAACAATTAAGTTTTTCTTATCTAAAACCTTTTTAGTTATTCCATTTTTATTTTTTTCAAATATCTCTATCTTACCAACAACTTTTAATCCTTCTTTTTTATTAATTGCTTTATTCTTAAATAAGCTTGGCTTAACCAAATCTGTGCTTTCCTTTTGATGTTTTTGCATTGCTGTAGTTTTCCATCTAAATATTTCTTTAATTTGTTCAACTATCTTTTTCTTTCTACCCATTTAACCACCTAATAAATTAAATCCTCACCATCAAATAAACTTATCCCATAAGTTCCATAACCGAATTGATATGAGCTTGTTGTTGGAACTGCAGTTGTATATCCAACAGAACTAATGTCGCTAATAAAAATCCCAGAGTCTAAAGAATCAAATATTTGTATATTATCATCAACTGCAATAGTTTCATTTAAATCTCCGAGAGATAATTCAATATACAATATAACAATCTTCCCTGCGCCCTTAACCAAGTTTAAATTTTCTTGCAATGTATCAACAAACTCTTCATTTCCATTAAATACAAATTGTATGATAACTTTATTTGGCTCTTGAGTAATAGTATATTGAGAAGAATCTACTCCGAAGACTTCCTCAATTATCTTTTCAAAAGCTTGTTCTCCTGTTTTAATCGAGACAGTTCCTAAAAATGTTTTTATTCTATTCCTAAAATCATTGTCATTTTCATTTAATTCTCTTCCTATTTGCAAAACTCTTGCCAAAGCTTCTAAATCTTGTCCAGTTGCAGTATCGATTTGCAAAGACAATTTTAATTTATTAATCTGGTTTTCTTCAAAAGAAAATTGCTGTATGAATGATTTTAAAAATGCCTCGACATTCTTTCCTTCTCTGTACCTTTCTGGAATTAATATTTTTAAATCTTCCCAATTCAACATATTTTCACCTATACAATTATATTAATTGAACCAACTCTTGCAATTTCGTTATCAGCTATTGTTGTATCTGATAATGGAGCTGTTAAACTCACTGTATTTACACCATCAACATTTAATATTGTTTGTACAACATTGTTCCTATATACATCTTCTCCAATTAATAATGTGTTTATATAATTATTAATTGCTTCTTCAACATTATTAACAACTGTACTTGTGCTATATCCAGAATCAATAGTAATAGTTGCTTCAATATTAATTGAAGTAATATTTGGCTCTGACCAAGATGCAATATCGCCTGCTGATTTTGTTTCATCTATAATGTTGTCGATCTCTGCTGTTAAAGCAGCACTTATAGGAATTTCATTTCCTGCAACATATATTTGTATATGTCCTATCCAATTGTATTGATAGCCAATATAAAATGTTGCTGTATCAGCAGGACATGTTGTTCCTGGAGTTGTTGTATCCCAAATTATTTTATTTGTTGCTGGATTAATAGTATAATGTACTCCATATGTCCAATCTTCAACATTATCATCAAATGCGTCTGCAATTATAACATTTGTTGGAGTTACATTGTCATCTAAATATACCATTTCATAATCTAAAACATTTTCACCAGAAGCAACATTCATTATATGTGCTTCTTTTGTCCTCATACTTCCTGATGGTCCATATGCATCAGTTAATGGAGTTCCAATTACATTCGCACTTGCAACACCTTCAACATTTTCAATTGCAGCTTTTATCGCAGATTCAGTTCCTAAACCTAAACCAATTGCATTTGTTTTAATTCTTTGTCTTAAGTCTTCATCAGATTCAACATCTGTTCCACCTGTAAATGCAGAATAATTATTTATACTTGTAACATTTGAGTTCGGAGTAATTAAATAAGTTATTTTATTTGATGAAACATTATAATCAAGCCCTATATCTATGGCTGTACAATCAACTTCTGTACTTAATGGTATATAATTAACAAAGAAATCTTCACCATCGTCTGGATATGTAGAACCGA
>CAYNHX010000092.1:0-2011 GCA_964397275.1 uncultured Muribaculaceae bacterium
CAATCTGATAGCGAAGACCTAAAAACATCTCGTCTGTGGCTACATTATAAATAACGGTATAAGCAATAACCCAAATTGGAGCAATAACAATAAAATTAACTAATAAAATAAGCCAACGAATATCTTTAACTTTGGGTTTATTCAATCTGAATGACTTGATTGTTGAGATTAAAAGATAAACAGGATAAATAGGTAAAGTTATTAAAAAAATAAAGATAGTTTTTAATTTATTTTTCTTTTTCCCTTCATCTTTATTTACACCTAATCTAATAAATCTATATACCATAACTACAAATGATAAAAATCCTACAAATATACTCAACAAAAGTAATATCATGGCAAAATTTTTTGCAGGACTTGGATTATCAACAAAGCTTCCATTACGAACTCCACCAAAATATAAGCTGATTAAAAATACGACTATAGACACTATCCAGGTTATTAAAGGTTTTTTAATGTTTTTTCCCATTTATTGTTAATAAATTAATATTTTTATATTTTGTTTACTTACATAGATTACTAATCTGGCTTAATAGGTTTTTTTGTTCAGCGTATACGTAATCACATGATGAAGATACAGATGGACACTTACTTAGACAAGAACTATATGCTTCACTAACTTTGTTGGTGCAATCGTCTTTCTCTGTGCTCCCCGTATATCCATATAAGACAGTACATTGATTCCATCCGTCAGTATGTGCAACTTTGCAAGAAGACCAACAAGGGCTATTTGAACCAAATCTATCAGAACATTCGTTATATTTACTTCTCCATTCGCTAGTTTTACTTTCTATGGTTGAATTTATAGATTTAATAGCATCTATATTTTGAGAAGGACAGTATCTTGTAGTTCCGTAAAAGGGTATAAATACTGCTACCTTATTAGAATTGTTATTTGTTGTGTTTTGAGGTACATAAACAGACGGGTTGTTACCTGTGTTATTTATTCGGGTACATGGTTTTTTACATTCACTGTATTTTATATATTTTGTTCCTCCACCGCATTCTGGTGGATACTCACAATTGGTCATATAATCAACGGGCTTCCCCCAGGTTTCATTTAATTTTTTACATTCATCCATTGTAGTTTTAAATTGGACACCATCTGGGCCAATACAATCTATTTGGCTACCTTGATTTGTATTTGTATTAGTTTTTGTATTTGTGTTTTGAGTATTGTTTACTTTAATTGTTTTTTTTGATGTTATTGTGGGAGTTACCTTAACTTCCATAGTAGGGACAGGGGTTGGGATTGTTTCTGCGTAGTATTTGTTCCTATATCCTTCATCATTTTTTGCTGTAATACCCTCAACAGCAAATACTAAAGAGTTAATTAATAAATAAAAAAAACAAATTATCAAAGAATTTTTTACGAACATTGACACTTTGTTGTTTTTTGGTTTATTACCAGAAACAATAAGAGCAAGAAAAGAAATAATGCCTAAACCAATATTAGAGAAAAACAAAGTATTTATAAATTTACCGTTAAATAAATCAACATTAGCTTCAGAATATTTTGCAAAAATTAATATGTTTATAAAAAATGCCAACATTGTTGTTAGCCATAAATACTCCCAAGCCCTTTTAGGGTTAATATTATGCAAAAAATTTTTATTCTTGGGATTTTGAATACACTCTAATTCATGACCATCAGATGCTTCTTTTGTTTTAAATTCCTCTTTACAAAAATCACAAGTCCACACGGTTTCATAATCATCTTTGATTGAATTTTTCTTTTCCTTATTGTCTATTTCTATTTGACTAATGCCACAATACTTACAAAATTTACTGTTTTCAGTTATTTTTTTACCACAAGATAAACAAAACATATTTTAAGTTGATTATATTACTTTTTTAGTAAAATAGGCTAAAACCTTACTTTTAGTATTTTTTGGAATAACAATTGGCGCTTTTTACAAAACCGGCAGAGACAGCGGCTGATTCGGAACAAAACCATTGATCACCTTGGTCAAGTTCTAAAGCAACATTACTGTAGTTGCCGCAACCTGGG
>CAYNHX010000093.1:0-1992 GCA_964397275.1 uncultured Muribaculaceae bacterium
TGAGTTGATCCTCCTACACCTGCTTTAACTTTGATGTGAGTTACTGAAGACGGCAAATGCCACCCGTACAAACTTACCTCTGCGCCAAATATCAGGGTTCCTGATATACATGAAAGGTTTGAAGGCACATACGCAACAGGGGTTCCGCTATCGTGTCGGTATCCCCGGAAATCCCCAAGACGGGACGCAAAACCACCATCGACATACCTGCGTTTAAGTTTTAAAACCCCCTCATCGATTACCCATTCTGCGGGGATATTGTAAGCATAAATATTCCAGTAAGGCAAAGCCCCCGGTATCAGGTAACCATTAACATCAAAGGCATTACCGCCAGTTCCCCCCGTGGCCGCATCTGTGACCAAATGGGAAAGGCTATACATTTCGTAATTCAACTCACGAATAACGTCTGTAATTCTTATGTCGGTGGTGCCTAATGTCATTAATAAATTGAATAAAAGTTATTGATGTTTGATTCAATGGTTGAACGATTAGTTGATTGATCTGAATTATAAATAATTATTTCTTGCACTTTCCCGTCAAAATATTCTGGTCCAGAATAGAAAAATCCTAAATCTAAAGATTCCTGTACTGTTAAATCCCCGGATGGTGTATAATTACCTGATTTAAGCAGGGAGGAATCCGTATATATATATGAATTTGATGTTGTCCTTAAACACGTTAGCAAATGTTGATTGCCTACCCAATCTGGTGGAATGTTCTCTTTTATATTACATGCCGGGTAATCACCAACCTCATATATAATTTGTGAGTTAAACCAATAAACATTTAATCTTGGATAAGCCTTGCACAACGAAATTAACCTGCTATCACTGCCATCACTATTATCTACAATTACTGCGCTTATATAATTTTCATAATCTAAACTGATAATATCACTTAATGTCAATGTATCCGTATATATTCCCCTATTGGTGTTGCAATTTAAACAAGGCAACCCGTTTACGTTTATTAATGTTCCACTATTTACGATAATAGGACCGGTGCCAACTGGGTTTTTAAAATCTCTTCCGTTCCCACTTTGATCATACCAAATAGTTACATAACCGCTACCCGTTCCAACGAAATCTAACAAGGATGTTTTATCTAAATACCCCAACCCATTAAAAGGAACATCCATTAATGAGTTATCTGAACTCCTCTTAACTTTAAGACAATATCCGGTATAATTAGAATTTAATTTTCTAATTGAATATGCCACCGCCGCACCGCCGACCGTATCTAATATAGGAACTACTTTTCTGCGTTTTCTCGACTGCTGAAATATACTATATGTTAAACAGTTACTCATACCCCCGCGATTAAATCCCAATTATCTGTATCCACATTTATAAGTTGCATTCCCCAATATTTCCCGGCGGATGAATACCCGGAATCATAGGCGTTAATTGTTACCCCCGTTGTTTCTCCGGTAACGGTTACCACACCATCCCCAGCCTGTAACATCGTGACCACTCCCCATTGTGTGAATGCGGCGGTTGAATTTAACGGTACGGTAACCAATACCGAACTCGCAGATGTAAAACGCAGATATTTACCGCAATCGGCTAATTCAAGTGTGTAGGTCGTTCCGGTTATTGTCGCAATATCAACAATTTCCCCCCCTCCACCACCCGCTGTTACCTCACTCCATGTTGCATTTTTTCTGCCATAAGTTTTACTATCTGAAGGGGCATCCGTTAAATAAGCTGCGTGTATATGTGAAGCTGCTGCATATAAAGTATCAAAGTAGGTTTTCAAAAACGCCTTTAAAACCGTCCACGTTGTTTTCAACCAGCTTGTACCCCTCAATGAAACAACCTCGTCGGTATCCACAGGAGTTGGATCTGAGGTGGGTGTAATTGCTGGGGGAATCGTTACCGCGACATTCTCTATTGCCGTAACCCTGCCTTTTCCATCAACTGTTATTTTAGGAACATTGGTAGCATCACCAAACTGCCCGACATTTGCGTTTACAGTAGTCAGGGTAGTAGG
>CAYNHX010000094.1:0-1981 GCA_964397275.1 uncultured Muribaculaceae bacterium
TTTAAATGAGCTTCCATATCTTTCCACATATTAGCATCAACATCAGCACTTATTCCTTGAAACATTACTTTATTTGATTCATATAATGTAATAATAGTTTCTCCTTCTTCTGCTTGAAATATTGCATAATCAGGAGTTTTATCTCTTTTTAATTCTTTATAATAATCAATCATTTTTTCTTTAGTATTGTCACTAATTTTATAAACTATAACCATTTTTTCACATCCTATTAGTATTTTATCATATTTTCTTTTAATTTAAATAAAAATATTATATAATTAACATAGTAGGTGATAATATGATAATTATTGATTTTATTATAATAGCATTTTTAATATTTGGATTTGTTATTGGAGTATCTAGAGGTGCAATTAAAGAAATAATAATTTTATTTGGATCTTTATTAATACTATTTATATCATATAAATTTAAGAGTGTACTTGCTTGGTATTTATATAATAATCTTCCACTTAATTTTGGAGTACTATCCAAACTTAAGACTTTAAATTATTTTATATATGAAATAATAGCATTTATAATATTATTTTTGGTATTATTTGTAATATATAGGCTTATACTAAGCCTTGCCAATGTAGTTGATAAATTAATTAAAGCAACAATTATTCTTAATTTACCATCAAAAATAATAGGAGGAGCACTTGGATTTGTTCAAACATATATAGTATTATTTTTGATAATAACTGTTGTTTCTTTTCCAGGGTTTAATTTATATAAATATGTAAACAATTCGGCTTTAGCACCAATTATATTATATAAATCTCCTATATTATCCAATTACTTAAAACCAATAACTAAATCTTTAGACGATATTAATAATATAGATTTAAAGAATAAAACAAATATAGATGAAAAGATATTTATTATACTAATGAAAAATGGTATAATAAATAAAAAGATAGCAAACAAATTAAACAAAGAATCAAAAATAGACATTAAAAATGCTGATGAATTAATTGAAAGGTGGGCAAAATAATGGTTAAAAATAGTATAAAAAAATATAATGAATTAATAAAAGAAGGAACAGTAGTAATTGATTTTTTTGCAACTTGGTGTGGTCCTTGTAAAATGCTTGGTCCAGTACTAGAAAAACTCGAAAAAGAAGAAACAGATATTAAATTCTACAGATTAGATATAGATGCTAATGTAAATGTTGCAGAAGAGCAAAATATAATGGCAGTACCAACACTATTACTATATAAAGAAGGTAAATTAGTATCTCAAACACAAGGTTTTCAAACATATGAGGCATTAAAAAACTGGATTACTTCAAACAAATAGGAGTAAATATGAATAAAAAAGGTTTTACATTAATAGAGCTTATTGTAGTTATAGTAATACTTGCATTAATTTTATTAATATCAGTACCAAAAGTAATGAATATTATTAGTAATTCAAAAAAGAAAGCATTTTTATCAAGTATAGAAATGTTTCAAGAAATTATAAAAACAGATGCACTAATTTCTAAACCAATTACTTATACTCTGGATTCAAATGGCAATTTAAAAACAATAAATGGTGAAGAGAAAATAACAGTAGACTATAAAGGTAAATTATATTCAAAAAATGAAACTGTTATAAGCATTGATAAAGATAATATTATTACTTTGGTATCTGGAGAAATTTGTGATTCTACAAAAAAATATTGTGTTGGTAGTGGATCAGTTTGTAATATATCTTCAATTTCAATGAAATCATTAACAGTTAGTGACATAAATAAATATTCAGATGAAAGTTTTGATAATGTATTAGATGAAGGAGACATTACAAAAGCAAACACTAGTGGCTCAGTAACATATAAGTATTGTAGCAATGGCACGGTAGTTATTAATGGTACTGGTGATGGCCAAATGAAAAGCGAAATGTATCTTTTTTACAATATGTTACATAAATATTTAATTAATAATATATCACAAAAAGCAGGCATATTAATTGATGATTTTAATATCTATGATACCTCGCT
>CAYNHX010000095.1:0-1888 GCA_964397275.1 uncultured Muribaculaceae bacterium
GACTGGATACCTATCCAGCGTTTCTTGTTGAGTCTGTCTCCTAACTGGTCACAATACACCTGAAACGGTATAATGCACTCCGACCCTACTTCACCTGTGACAATTGGGCTTCCGTTCTTATCAAATACCCACGAATCGCTATCCATCCACGGAAACGCCCTAAGAAAGTTTGTCCCGAACAAAGGCAGTCCGGTTGCTACTTTCTCTTTCTCGTCTAAAAACTCTCCCTCGTTGTAGTTATCCAAATACTCTAAAAGCAGTTTCCCTAATTCAGAGGATTTAATATCTTCTTTCTCGTTGGTATTGGGGGCTATCGTAGTGACAAATCTTCGCTCTAAAATAAGAGCCTTTGTACTTCTGACGTACTCTTTGATTTCATTGGAAACCGGAGTCGGAATGTAATCAGGTAAAATTCTCCGTCTAAACGTCTTGAGGGTTTTGACGTACTCTAAATACTGTTCTCCTAGATAGTACAGGACATTCCTGAACCAAATCTGCTCTTGCATTGCCCTTGAGTAATCGGTCTTGGCAATGTCAAATATCTCATTGGCCGCCGAAGCCAGTGCTTTATCGTCTTTCCATTCCTCAAATTTTTTGTAGATGTCGCTAAAGCCCATTTAGTTCACCGGAAACACATCTTGAGGGGGTATTATTGTGTAATCTTGTTCTGGTGTTTCTTTTCTGGCTTCAAATACAGCGTATTCCTTGTAATCTTTCGCCATCAGTCTATTCAGAAGGTCTTTTTTTTCGGTTTGCAGTGAATTAACTAAGAGTCCGACAGAGACTAAGAGAAAAATGTTCAAAAAAAGTGAAATGGCGATTAAAATTTCCATTAATAAATCTCCATGTAGGATATATCTTCGTTAATCTGGTTAAAAATGTTCTCCCGTTCTCTCTGCGCTACTTCGGAAATGTCTTTCGGGCGTGATTTCGGCTTCTCGTTAAGGGTTTCGTTCCATTTGTTCATACCGGCTATCTGTAAAGGTCGTGCCATGCACAAAAGAGCCGCTTCATCGTAACAATTATGAACAAGGATTCCTCCATTGATCGCAAAGGCGTGGGAAGAATCCTCTACATCTAAACAATAAACATCTTGTTTTCCGAAATATTGAATTTTAACTGGACTTACGAGTTTTCCATGCAAGAATTGACTTGCATTTTGCTGAACAAGTTTTTTGACCTTGCAAACCATTTGTGAGAAACGGTTGAGAACAGATAATACAAATCCTTTCTTCTGTTCTACTATCAATGAGATTCTGTCTTTGTTGGCACTTTCTTGAACAATACTTTGAAAATTTTTGTCCCTGATAGTCATTTCCACAATGTTCGCATACTTTACTGATAGTTTTGTTAATGACTGATTTACAATTTTTATCATATTGTAACTTATGCCATTCTTTTCCCTGTTTACTTCCATGCCATAGGGCAGCCCCTCTGTGCATGGTTTCAATCCATTTTGAATTATCTCTAAGTTTTGCATGAAGTGAACGATGTTTCTCATATTCATTAAGAACAAGGTTTTGAATTTGATTATTTTTTCTATTGTGGTCTTTATGGTGGATTTCAAAATATTTTGGTATCTCTCCGTTATGATATTCCCATACAACCCTGTGTAATCTCTTTCCTTTCCTCTGAAAATAATCTCTTGAACAGTATCACTAATAACTTTGACTTCCATAATTGCCTCCTAGTATTTTGGATAATACTAATATAGCAACTCTCATCAAGTAAGTCAATAGCATTTATAAAATTATTATTTAATAACATAAATTTATGATCTTTTGTGCAAATTACTGATCTTCCGTTAGAGAAGTCAATTTTTATAACATCTGCATTTTTACGAGTTTTTCTACAATCGTGATATTTTGTCCATCTACCACCGACAGTT
>CAYNHX010000096.1:0-1795 GCA_964397275.1 uncultured Muribaculaceae bacterium
CTAAGTCTAGTGCGTCTGCCAATTCCGCCACACCCGCATATTTGTAACATGAGTTACAGATAATATTATACATAATTATTATATAAATATCAATACTATAATTTTATTATTTTATGATATTCTTCTAACAGACCTTTATTTGTTTTTCTATGGGGTGGTAATTGATATATATCATGTCCTGGTAATTCATTAGCTTCTACTATTAGAGGACCTTTATCACTTATTGCTATATCCCAACCAGCCATACCTATTTCTTTTATTTCTTTACCTGCTGCTTGCACTAATTCTTTTGCTTCTTCAAACCTTGGAATAGTAAAACCTTTAATAGAAACTTTTGTATCTGGATGCTTTTCATATAGATTACCATCTTTTTCTATTGCAGGAAATTCTATTTCACCAGTATTAATGTTTACTGGCACTACCATACCGCCACTGTTAAAGTTATCTACAAAGTTTTTTGAAGACCCAATTCTTAAATATGCAAAAACAATATTTACTTTATTATTGTGTAATATACTAACTATTCTAATTGTGTTTACAGAGTATGGATATAATTTATTCATTTCAGCATCTTGCTTTATTAACTCTTCTACTACTATTAAATTCTTTAACCTTAAATATTCATATAAGTTTTTATCTTTATAATCTGATACTTTTATTTTTTCTATTTCCTTACCACAAGATCCATTTCTTGGTTTACAAAATATATATTCTTTATTTTTTATAAATTCATTAAACTCTTTTTCATTA
The DNA here is from genome assembly GCA_964397275.1 of uncultured Muribaculaceae bacterium. Taxonomy (GTDB): domain Bacteria; phylum Bacillota_I; class Bacilli_A; order RF39; family UBA660; genus DAOOPL01. Next base: position 751 of record CAYNHX010000096.1, read on the forward strand.
TTATTAATAAAAATAAACTCTCTTTTTAAATATTTTTTAAATCTATTATTAAACTCATCCTTATTAGAAAAAAAGTGATAATAATTTCTATCATTAAAGTGTCTAATATATCTATTATTAATACCTCTTGTTATATATGTTTTTCTGTCTTTATTCTTTAAATTATAAAACTCAAGTAGATAGTAATCCATATAGCCTGATTGATATTTCAATCCACAATAAACTATATCTAAAAATAATAATAACCTGTTTCTATTAGTCTTTTTATAAATTTTGTTTACTATTTCAAACATTTTTTTAAAATTCATTCTTGCTATTCTATTTAATAAGTATTTCATTTAAATCACCATAATAATTATAACATTTATTTTGCGTTTTACTAAATAAAATATGTATGATATAATTTTATGGTGATTGGGAGGGAAATAATGACAGAGAGCTTAGTGCAATCATTTATTAGTATACTTGATTTTTTAAGAGATATACCTTTTGGTAAGGAATTAATAATATTTATTATATCAACTATGCCAATACTAGAATTGCGTGGTGGTTTAATAGCTGCTTCTTTGCTTAATCTTGACTTACTACCTAGTTTTATTATATGTTTCATTGGTAATATGTTACCAATACCATTTATTATTTGGTTTATTACTCCAATATTTAATTATCTTAAAAAGACTTTCTTAAAAGGAAAAATAGAAAAGATAGAACAAAAAGCATTAAAGAAGAAAGATCAAGTAAGTAAGTATGAGTTTTGGGGATTATTAATATTTGTGGGTATACCGCTTCCTGGTACTGGTGCATGGACTGGTGCTTTAATAGCCTCAATGATAAATATGGATAAAAAGAAGGCCTTACTTGCATGCTTATTTGGTGTTATTATGGCAGGAATAATAGTTAGTATATTATCATATGGAGTATTAAAAGCATTTATTTAATTGACACATTAATAAAAATAAGTATAATTAGTAATATACCTATTTGCAGGTGTAGTTTAATGGTAGAACCCCAGCCTTCCAAGCTGATTACGTGGGTCCGATTCCCA
>CAYNHX010000097.1:0-1775 GCA_964397275.1 uncultured Muribaculaceae bacterium
ATTTTGGGGTATCAAATTCAGGGATAATTATTTCCAAAGTATCTGAATTTTTTAAACTGTTCTCAAAGAAAGAAGGATCACTTTTTCCTCCCCCAATAAGTACGCTCGAGATAACTTGTTCTGGAATTGTGATGTCAAAACATTTTTCTTCGCTTAAACCTAAAAACCCGCCTAAAGAAGTAGATGCAACATCTATACATTGTTTTGAAGTCGTTTCTTGGAAAACAATTGAAGAATTTTTATAGACATAAACCGAAACCGAATAGTCTCCCTCACTTAAATTAATTGTTTTTTGTTGAGGATACGAAATCGTAACAGAATTATCATTAGATACAAAAGAAATCAAAGCGTTTCCTTCATAATTAGAATTTCCAAGAATTAAATCCAAATTTAATTCATATAATCTGTTTAAAATAATGTTCACTTCTCCTTCGCTAACAGTAGAATACATATATTTTGTCTCTTCAAATCCCCCTGCATTAACAACAATGTATCCATTAACACATTGAGGAAAATCAGTTCTAAATCTACCAGAAGAAGTTTCTCCTAGATAGCAATTAGTTCCGAGACATTCGTAAGAAACATTTGCTTCTACAGAATCTAAATTATAATCATAAAGATTAACTGTTGTGAAGGTATTTGCATATTTACATAAACTCTCTTCTGAAATAACAGCTGTTGTATCAAAAGATTCACGGGGTCTGTTTCCTCGAATAACTATTGCAAGAGGGAACTGGAAAATTTCATCCCCTTCATAAATTTGAACCAAAACAGGATAATTAATATTGTAAACAAAATGATAAGGAACATAACAGAATCCTAAAATTCCTAAACCCGCTTGATTTCCGACAGGACTTGCAACAAGAGCAATTCCTTCCGAAGGAAGAACTTCAAAACTGTTTGCCCAATCTTGAGAATTAATAAATCTTAATCCTTTATCAATTTCTGCATCTACAAAGAAATATTTATTCTCTTTATCTCCAGGTTCTTGATTAGATAACATTAAAGTGTTTACTTCAATTGCATTTTTCAAATCTTCAATGACTTCTTCCGCATTCCAGACTCGAGGACTACAAGATAAAAGAACCCCGTCGACAGGGGCATAAAGACGCATAGTATCAACACCATAATTTTCCAAAAATAATTCGGTTTGTTCTTTTTCATAAACCTTTAACGCGGAATTGTATAACGAATAAAGTTCTGACTTAACTTCAACATTATGATTTGAAACAGAAACGCTATCATTTCCAAAGGAAAAGGACAAACTCAAATCCATATCTAAAACGATTTTATTATCCTGAATATCAATTTTAGTTTTAGATTCTCCGATAGAAATTTCAAATCCCTGTTCGTAATAAGAATCAAAATTACATAGAGAAATACGCGAGTCAATAAAATTTGCTAAATCTTTTTCCATATCAGATTCTGAAGGGATTTGTTCTTTCTGAATGTTATTTCCAGAAACATAATACCAATAAGGAATCGGATTTCCTAAAAAATCCAATTGCGAAGAAAAAGGCATATAACCCGAACCAGGTTCAAATTCGGGAAGTTCGATATAACCTGCTTGGCTTTCTAATAATTTTACTCCAAGTAAGGTCTGTTCTTCAACACAAGATAAGAAAGAGGTGTAAACGGGTTGCATATTTGCAGGGATATTTATTTTAGAAATATCTTCACGAACTATTAAGTAAATAACAATTCCAGCAATGACAAGAATTGCAAGAATAATAAAAATAGTAACTTGTCCAGATTTATTTTTTATCATTTTCCAC
>CAYNHX010000098.1:0-1754 GCA_964397275.1 uncultured Muribaculaceae bacterium
ATCTTAATATAACAAAATTAGATCCAGAACTTGTTACTACACTAGGTAAATTAAACTTTAGAACTAGTTATGGTCAAAATGCATTACAACACTCAAAAGAAGTAGCACATTTAGCAGGTATTATGGCATCCGAAATAGGAGAAAATGTAGGGCTTGCTAAAAGAGCGGGATTACTTCATGACATAGGTAAAGCAGTAGACTTTGAAGTAGAAGGAAGTCATATAGAAATAGGTTATGATCTTGCTAAAAAACACAATGAAGATAAAGTCGTATTAAATGCGATTGAATCACATCATGGCCAAAAAGAAGCAACAAGCATTATATCAATACTAGTTGCAATAGCAGATAGTTTATCAGCAGCAAGACCAGGAGCAAGAAGTGACTCCTTAGATAATTATATTAAACGTCTAGGTCAACTAGAAGAAATAGCTAATAGCTTTGCAGGAGTAGAACAATCATTTGCAATGCAAGCAGGAAGAGAACTAAGAGTAATAGTTAAACCAGAAAAAGTAGATGATATTGGCAGTTATAAAACAGCTAGAGATATTAAAGATAGAATTGAAAAAGAAATGCAATATCCAGGTACTGTAAAAGTAACTGTAATTAGAGAAACAAGAGCAACAGAAGAAGCAAAATAATGCTTCTTTTTCAATTAAAAAAAGTTACTCATCGTAACTTTCTACTCTAATAACTTCTTTAATTTCAGTAATAAGTAAATTTTCAATACTATTTTTTAATGTCATAGTTGCATGTGGGCAGTGCGAACATGCACCAACTAACTTTACATATACTACACCATTTTCAAACTTCTTAAATTCAACATCTCCACCATCATTATTTAAATATGGTTTTACCTTTTCTAATGCTTTTATAATTTTTTCTTCAACACTCATTTTAATCACCCAAAAAAATTATACAATATATTTATATATTAGTAAAGTTAGTTTGAATTCTATATACTTTTTATGCTATAATTTTATCAGAGGTACGAATTAATGAAAAATTATAAGGAAGGAGATGTTGTTGAAGCCACAATTACAGGCATAGAAAATTATGGCGCTTTTGCCAAAATAGATAATGAATTTAGTGGCTTAATACACATTTCTGAAATATCAGATGAATACATAAATAGTATTGCTGAATACATAGAAGTAGGAGATATAGTAACAGTAAAAATAATAGAAGATATAAGTAATAAAAATCAGTTAAAATTATCAATAAAACAAACTGATTCTAATATTAAAAGAAATAAGAAAATTAAGATAAAAGAAAGTATCTTTGGTTTTTCTTTACTTAAATCTGCATTACCAAAATGGATAAAAATTAAAATAGAAGAAATAAATAAAAAAAAGCGATAAATTATTGACAATATGTCAATAAATTGTTATATTTGGTATGTTTTAAAAACACGGATGCTTAGCTCAGTTGGTTAGAGCACCTGCCTTACAAGCAGGGGGTCATAGGTTCGAGTCCTATAGCGTCCACCATTTTATGCCGAAATAGCTCAACTGGTAGAGCAACTGACTTGTGGGATAGAAGAAATTCTAGAACTATCTTGCACCTCTATTAAGAAATTTTTAGAGTGGATGGCACTAATTCGGGGAAACCTTAACAGATAATGCTGATGGCAATCCCGAGCAAGGAAGATTAATCTTCCGTGTGTAGAGACTTTATATGCCACACCTAAGTCGTAAGATAAGGTGAAGAGAAAGTCCAGACCACAAACAAATAGGTAGTGAAAACTATAGTGGTAT
>CAYNHX010000099.1:0-839 GCA_964397275.1 uncultured Muribaculaceae bacterium
ATTTGGTGGAGGTTATCATTACGATTTAGTCGATGACATGAAAATCTCAGACTATGCAAAATCTCAAGTGGTCGGAGAGAATCCTGCGCCTAATATCATGCCTGTCTATTTGAAGATAGAAAACCCTTTTTACATTGATAGGGATTCGCCAAAATATAAACTAAAGACAAATCCAGACGCACCTCATAATACGCTAAACATAATTAATGATCAAAGTGAAGGTTACATATTGTTAGCGGCATTAGCCCAAATTTGTAACAAATACAAAATTGATTGGAGAGATTTACTCATTAAGATTAGCTATGGTGGTGAATTTAACGAAACATCATTCTTCACTGAAATTGTTAGATATGAACCTCTCGCTGAAATACTAAATACTAAGCCTTTTTTTGTTGAGGTTCTTAAGCTCGCAGGATATGACGGTGTAATTATGGATCCACAATTGTATTTCTTCGGTAATTATTCTGGAGTGCGCCATTACATTATATTTAATTCGAATCAAGCCAAATCAGTATTCAATCAGAATCCAACCAAAAAAGCCAGTATCACTAAAGAGTAATCATTCTTTAGTTATATGCGCTTCGTCAGAGAATGATCCAGTATTTCCTGTTGCTGATTTAATTTGATTTGAATTTACTACTGCGATTCCAGTTATTTCATTGGTTCCATGTTCAAAGTCATAGGCTGAATCAAAACCCGCCTTCACAATATTATCTTTGAAGTTTTCGATGTCTGTGTAATCATATGAACCAATATCATCATATAGTCCGATCTTGTGCCTTTGGGCTTGGTCGTATATGTTAAAGATGTTAAGGCATTTCAAATACACGGGATAGATA
>CAYNHX010000099.1:849-1746 GCA_964397275.1 uncultured Muribaculaceae bacterium
TTCGCAGCATCGCCATATTCAATATCAGTCCCATTGTCAACTGAATCTGCGTATCTAGCATTTGCAAAGTCTTCAGCAAAATCCGGTTTATCGGTAAAATGTCCAGCATATCCACGATCTCCAGAAAACTCACCAATCCCAATCCTAGCAGTACCATGGAAGTATACAATAGGTCTTCCTGAAGCATCTACAGTTTTAGAATCGCCAAACCATTTCCAGAAATTAGTAATACCTTCAACAGTGGAATATATTTTACCACCTCTACTATTCCTAGTTGGCCTGTTTTTCCCGTTCACGTTAATAGTTTCAGGGAAATTCACTGATTCAAATAATCGACCTCTGTATAGGTATCTCATTATTTACCTACATTTTCTGTAGCTACTTTTGCAGTGTTAGAGAAAGCTCCGCTATTAGAAACGAGTTTAGCTTGATTTCCGTTTATAATTTTCCACTCGTCTGCTCCATATGAAAGTCCACCAACGCCCTTGCCGAATGCAGAATCGTACTTGTTTTCTTTCATGATCGAATCAATTACTTCACCATATTCTCCATAGTCTAATTCATCTCGTTCTTCTTGGAATCGAGTATTCACCATTTCAATGTTTGATTCGTCAGTCAAATCAAATATATTGATTGCCTTAATGTAGTATTCTTTAACATTTCCGAACGTCTTGGCATAATTCCGGTGAGAGGTGAAATAGAATCCAATTCCTAAATTACCACCTGCGTATCCATCTTCAACATAGTCTCCACTATCTGGATCGTAATCGTCTCTATCCCATGGTAACTGGAATTCTTCAAAATTCTCATAGGAGCCATGAAATAGGACTAGCGGGCGACCATTAGCATCTACAGCCTTGGAGTCTCCAAACCATCTCCAGAAGGCTGTAATGCCCT
>CAYNHX010000100.1:0-1631 GCA_964397275.1 uncultured Muribaculaceae bacterium
ACATCTTTTTCCCCAGCAAATAACATCATTTATTATAAAATGAATTTCATTTTTTGTACCTTCTTTATCTTGAACGTACATTTCTATTTCGTTTGACATATTTTTAATATTAATTTTATTAGTTTACTATTATAAATTCTTTTTGTTGATATTGTGGCATTTTGTTGTAAAGAGGAAGATCATAAATACTATATCTATCACCTACATCAAATAACCCCATTTCTATACAAGATTTTAATCTTTGTACTGTATTTTTTATTATTTCCCAGTACTCGTCTAAAACCTCATCTGAAAACTTGAAACAAGCCGACCTTTTCCATTCACTATTCTTATCTACAACGTAGAGTTCGTTAGTAAATTTCTTGTTATACATTTGTCTAGCCAATTCTCTATATAAAGCCATTTGCATACCATAATCTCTTGCATTAAACGTCTTTATATTAGCAGTTGTTTTCATATCTCCAATTCTTCCCAATCTTTCATTAAATAAATCTAGTTTTCCTTTAAAAGGTAACCCTTCAATTTCTCCTATTAAAATTGTTTGGAAATTTGTATCTTCTTCTTTTGCAAATTCAGTAAATAAAGGTTGATTTTTTAATTCTACTATACTTTCCATAACATTCCTATAAACTGCTTGTGTAAGTTCAACAACCCTAGTATCAGACTCTTTGCTTCTTCTAGCAACCTCTTGATATTTGCTATTGAAAAAGTCCTCTCCTTCACTAAAATAATCATCAACAGCAGTCCCATATATAAAAGCCTCAACTTCTCTTTCTGGCTCTTGTTCTTTATCTAAATGTTTTAATTTGAAATAATACTCGTTCTTTAAGAAATCAGAAAGCATACTATTTGTAAAATGAGTTTTATCTTGATAGTAATTTTCTGGTGTAATTTTGTTTTCCATATTTATTTTTTATTATTTTTTATTATTTTTTTTAATTTCTTCTATTTTAGACTTTGCCTCTTTAGTTAAATCATCTCCTTCATCTAAAACGTCTAATATTTCTTCCATAGAATATTCTTCACCTTCTTTTGCCTCAACTTCATTCAATTCTTTTTTAGGAGTAATATCTATCACATTTGCTTTTTTATCATCTTTTGGTTTTATATCTTTTGGTTTTATATCTTCTGGTTTTACTGCATCTGGGAGATTTTTTAATGAATCTTTTATCTGATTAATTTTATTCACTGTCATTAATTCAATATTCCCGTATTTCTTTTCAATAACAGCCTTTTTAAATCCTTTCTTTTCTGCAAGTTCTACCATTTCATTAATTAATTCTTGTGATGGTCTATATGATTCGTTCTTTATAGGGTTATTATTTTGTTCAATAATATTCCCTTCTTCTTCTGAATATATACCAGCTAAAATCTCTGGAAATGCTTTTCTTAATGCTAGTGCCTCGCAACATTTTGCAAGTTGTCCTCTTGGCATTTTTTCCCATTGTGAATTTAATTTTTTAGCAGTTTCATTTCCATATTTATCAGTATATCCTCCCGTATATTGTGCATATTCTTCAAAATAAGCAGTAGCCCAAGTTTCAACAATAATATTACCAACTAATTTTTTTACACCAATAGAACAACTTATAAGAGTATCTCCTTTCATTTCAAATTCTGGTTTTGTTTGC
>CAYNHX010000101.1:0-1534 GCA_964397275.1 uncultured Muribaculaceae bacterium
AAGTACAAGATTAAAACCTCTTGGTACTGGTCATGCAATTCTTTGTTGTAAAGATATAGTAAATGAAAATTTTATAGTACTTAATGCAGATGATTTTTATGGTAGAAATGCCTACAAGGTAGCTAAAGAATTTTTTGATAAAGAAAGTGATAATAATAAAGAACATTTTTGTATGGTGTCTTATTTAGTAGAAAATACTGTTACTGGAAAAGATGAAGTGGCAAGAGGTATTTGTGAGAGTAAAGATGGTTATTTAGCTAATTTAGCAGAATCAAAAATAGCTAAAGAAAACGATAAATTTATTGCAAGATATATGGACAGTGAAGATAAATTTTATGTTGATTCAAAACAATTAGTATCTATGAATTTATGGGGATTTACTCCAAAGTTATTTAAATATTTAGAAAAAGAGTTTATTAAGTTTTTAGAAAATAATAAAGATGATTTAGAGAAAAAAGAATTTTTAATAACAAGAGTTGTAGATACTGCTATAAGAGATAATTTTGCAGATGTAAAAGTACTAGAAACAGATGCTAAATGGCTTGGTGTTACTTATAAAGAAGATAAAGAAATACTGGTTAATGAAATAAATAGTTTTATAGCAAAAGGTGAATATCCAAATAATTTATGGAGGTAATATGAAAATATTAATAACAGGTGGAGCAGGGTATATAGGTAGTCATACAGCAGTAGAATTATTAAATAATAATTATGAAATAGTTATTATAGATAATTTTAGTAATTCTAGTATGAATACTATTAATAATATTAAAACTATTACTAATAAGGATTTTAAATTTTATAAGGGCGATGTTTGTAATAAAGATTTGCTTAGAAAAATATTTAAAGAAAATAGTATTGAAGCTGTAATTCATTTTGCAGGATATAAAGCAGTTGGAGAATCAATTACAATGCCTATTGAATATTATGAAAATAATCTTGGTTCAACAATATCGCTTTGTGAAATTATGAAAGAATATAATTGTAAAAAGATAGTATTCTCATCAAGTGCAACAGTATATGGAAAACCAAAAGAATTGCCAATAAAAGAGACATTTGAATTAAGTACTACTAATCCATATGGAACTACCAAATTATTTATTGAACAAATATTAAAAGATTTATATATATCTGATAATGAGTGGAGTATAGCAATACTTAGATATTTTAATCCAATTGGTAGCCACAAGTCATACTTAATTGGAGAAAACCCAAAAGGCGTGCCTAATAATTTAATGCCATATATAGTAAGAGTAGCTACAAAAAAATTAGAGTGTTTAAGTATATTTGGAAATGATTATGATACACATGACGGTACAGGAGTTAGAGATTATATACATGTTGTTGATCTTGCCAATGGACATATTAAAGCAATTGAGTATATAATCAAAAATAAAGGATTAGATTATTATAATTTAGGTACTGGTAAAGGTTATAGTGTGCTTGATATAATAAATACATTTGAAAAAGTAAACGATGTTAAAATAAATTATAAAATAGTAGAAAGAAGAAAAGGAGACATAGATTCTTGTTA